>WFNC01000136.1 GCA_015488785.1 Flavobacteriales bacterium
CCATTAATATAAAAAGTAATCTAAAATTTAATAAAGTTATTATCACAGACATACAAGGGCATAAAGTCCAACAATTTGATTTCAAAAAAAATCTAAACTTCATAAAATTAGATTTAACTACTTTATCTAATGGGATTTATCTCGTTCAAATATTTGATAATGAATCATTAATCGAAACTAAAAAGATTACGAAAAACTAAATACAAAATACACTTATGAAAAATATTTTAACCTTAATACTTGCAACCTCTACCCTTTCTATTTCATTTGCACAAGAAGACAAAGCGGTTTATAAAACGGAACCAATTAGTTATTACCAACACACAATCGTAAATTCTTTAAACGGAAAATACGATACAACTTTACATCAAAAGCTAAAAGTTGAGGCAGATTTTAGTCAATACCCAACAGATCCATCACTTTACAAGACAATTTGGTATAGCCCTAGAATTTCGCAAGGAAATACAGGAACTTGTTGGTCATATTCAACCTCTTCATTTATGGAAAGTGAAATTAAAAGAATTTCAGGTAAGGAAGTTAACCTTTCGGAAATGTACACCGTGTATTGGGAATATGTAGAGCGAATGAAATACTTTGTAGCACATAAAGGGAACATGCATTTGGGGGAAGGTTCTGAAACCAATGCGATTGCAAAAATAATGGAACTTTATGGAGCGGTTCCATATTCAGATTATACTGGAATAAAAAAAGGAGCAAAGTTTCACGACCACGAGGGTATGTTTGAAGAGATAGACAAACTATTTAAGCAAATTAAAGAAGCAAAAGATTGGAACGAACAAAAAGCAGTAAAAAAGCTGAAAGATATTCTAACAAACTACATTGGTGAAATTCCAACAGAAATAAAAATAGACGGTAAAAAAGTTACACCAATTCAATATTTAGCAAGCCTTGATTTAGACCCTAAAGGATATGTTAATTTCATGAGTTTAATGGAAGCGCCTTATTATAAAAAAGCAATCTATGACGTTCCAGACAATTGGTGGAGAAGTAATGACTATAACAACATTCCTTTAGAAGATTTCATGAAATTAATAAAATCGGCAATAGAAAATGGTTACAGCATGAGTATTGGAGGTGATGTTTCTGAACCTGGTTTTGATAAAATTTCTCAAACAGCTACAATTCCTAGTTTTGACATTCCATCAAAGTACATTAACGAAGGAGCGAGACAATTACGTTTTGATAATGGAGCGACAACTGACGATCATGCTATGCACTTAGTGGGTTACCAAAAAGATAAAAATGGAGACACTTGGTTTTTGATAAAAGATTCTGGTTCAGGATCTAGAAACGCAAGAGCTGCATCAGACAAATTTGGTTACTATTTTATGCATGAAGATTATATCAAATTAAAAATGATGACCATTACACTTCATAAAGATGCTGCTTTAGAATATTTAGATAAAATGAAGTAGTTATTTAGGCAACTGATTTATTCTTTTTACGTCTTGCTTGTATGAAAATACTTTTATTATTTTTAATCAACGCTTCTCTACTATTAAGTATAAAAAGTCAAATTTCCACAACTCAAGGAGTTCCTTGCATTCAAGCAGTAAATGCACTTTTAGGTGTTGGCGTAAATGTTTCTAATGTCACTTGTAATTGTAATGCAAATGCATTAGGAACTTTTCAAAATGCAAACAGTCTTCCAATTCCCTCTGGCGTTATACTCAGTACAGGGAATATTAATCAAATTACTAGTGGAGCTTGTGTTGGAGGATCTACTATAGCAAATGGAAATGGAAGTACGGGAACATTAAACGGTATAGCTGGAAACAGCACTAATGATCAATGTACAATTGAATTTGATATTATTCCAACTTGTAATTCACTTCAAATAAGTTTTTTTTACGGATCTGAAGAATATCCAGAGTATGTTAATTCTGGTTTTAATGATGCCTTTGCTTTTTTTATTACAGGACCAGGAATTGTTGGAACTCAAAATTTAGCCGTTGTTCCTGGCACATCGACTCCTGTAACAATCAATACAATTAACTCTGGAGTAAACAGTGCAAGCTATAATAGTAATGGAAGTTGCGGAAATGGAATTGAGTTTGACGGTTATACAAACCAATTAACAACATTTGCTAATGTTCAACAATGTCAATCGTATCATATGACCATAACCATTGCAGATGCGGGAGATGCAGCGTTTGACTCAGGAGTGTTCCTATTGGAAAACGGGTTAACCTGCCCAAACGGAGCAATGTCTGTTGGAATTAATAAAGTTGATAATCTTTGCGGAAACGAATGTAATGGGACTATTGATTTATCTATTTCTGGTGGAGCGAGTCCATATACTGTAAATTGGGAACATAATAATTCTTCCGCTACATCATTAACTAATTTATGCAACGGTGATTATATTGTTGACATCACAGATAATACATGTAATCAATTTAAAGATACAATTACAATTAATTCTACGCAAAATATAAACGCAGGATATACTAATGACACAATTTGTTTAAATAATTTCACTTCATTTACAGACACTTCATTTATAGACAACGGTTCAATTACCAATTGGAGTTGGAGCTTTGGAGACGGAAATAATTCTTCTATTCAAAACCCAACAAATAATTATTCTACTGATGGAAGTTTCAATGCTCAACTTATTATAACTTCAGATATTGGATGTAAAGATACAGTTACAAAAACGGTTCTTGTTTATCCTAATCCAACAACAGTATTCTCAGTAAATGATGTTTGTTTTAATTTTCCATCTATAATTAGTAATACTAGCTCTATCAATGCTCCAGATAATATAGCTTCTTACAATTGGAGCCTTGGTGATGGAAATTCATCAATTCTACAATCTCCAACTCATAGCTATAATTCCGATGGAAATTATAATATAAAATTAGTTACCACAAGTAACAATGGATGTAAAGATTCTTTAACAATTAACACTGTTGTTTTTCCTAAACCAACGGCAAACTATACTGTCGATGATGATTGTGTAAATACAACGGCCCAATTTACTGATAATTCTAACGTAAGTTCGGGAAGTATTACAACTTGGAAATGGGATTTTGGAGACGCATCTCCTTTAGAATCAATCCAAAACCCCACACACCTATACGCTATTGACAACACTTACAACACCAGTCTTATTATAACAACAAACAATGGCTGTAAAGACACCATGGAAATCGCTACAATTAGACATGCAATGCCTCTAGTTAATTTCACTTCAACTCCAGACTGTTTGTATGACAGTATTCCTTTTACTAATTTAACAACCATAACAAACACGAGTACGGTCACAAACTATATTTGGAATTTTGGTGATGGATCAAGTTTCTCTACACTAGAAAATCCAAATCACCTTTATCCTCAAAGTGGAGCTTATAATGTAAGCCTTATTGCATCTTCAAATAATGGATGTGTTAGTGATATTTCTATTCCTACTTTTGTTTATCCAATTCCTGTTGCGAATTTTACTAATACTGCAGTTTGTGAGAATAAACCTCCAATGTATTTTATTGACATTTCAACAATTAGCAATGGTACAATAAACAATTGGGAATGGGATTTTGGAGACGGAAACGTTGATAATTTTCCGATGCCGAATAACAATTACACTCAATCAGGGAATTATAATGTACAACTAATCGTTACCTCTAATCAAAATTGTAAGGATACTACGATGCTACCAGTCACTGTTGATCCAAAACCTACCGCTCTGTTTACCGCTGATGTTACTGAAGGATGTTCTCCTGTTTGTATCAATTATACCGATAACTCTATTGCAAATTCTGTTAGTATTGAGAGTTGGTTCTGGAACTTGGGTAATGGTGAAGCTAATACAAACCAAAATCCCACAACTTGCTACGTAAATAATGATCATGAGAACGACATGGACTATACTATAAGTCTAATCGTAAAAAATGATAAAGGTTGCTACGACACTATTTCTAAAACAGATTTGATTACCAGTTGGCACAATCCTATTTCTTCATTTGTAGCCACACCAGAAGAAGTGAACATGTACGAAGCAGAAATTACAACTTTAAATAATAGTACAGGTGCTGATACCTATTCTTGGAATTTTGGAGACTCCACATTTTCAACAGAATTTGAACCGATTACGCTATATGGGGACACTGGCGTTTATAATATCGTTTTAGCAGTTAGTACTTTAAATAATTGTGTTGACACAAGCAACCAAAATGTAAAAATAACACCAGTTGTAAGCGTTTATATTCCGAATGCATTTACACCAAATGGAGACGGTGATAATGATGGCTTTATTTTCAAAGCTTACGGAATAGACTTATCAACTACCCAATTTTCTATTTTTGACAGATGGGGTTCTTTAATTTATTATACCGAAAGTAACACCCCTTGGAATGGGAGTTATAAAGGTCAACAAGCTATGCAAGACAGTTATACTTACACCTTTAGATGCAAAGATGTTTTTGGTAAAGACCACGAATA
>WFNC01000137.1 GCA_015488785.1 Flavobacteriales bacterium
TCATTATTCATTTGGTATAATTGGTCTTTTTCGAAAGGGCTATCTGTTTTATCTAATTGAAGAATGTCAAATATACTCAAGCAATATAAAATGATAAAAAAAATACTAGCTACATTATTCGTCTTCGTTTTTTTTCTATTTTTTTGGTTAAATGGTCCTTTACAAATTAAAGAAATATTGATAAATCTTGAACATGAAGATTCATTATTTTCATCTCCTATTTTTGTTGGGAATCAAAAAGAAAAAAAATATTACAAAACGGTTGGAGAGGTAGAAACAGAAGGCTACGGATGGAGTTTATTTAATTCAAAAAATGAGAAAGAAGACAATGGATATAAATTATTATCTTCAAAAAAACAAGATGGAGAAAAATCAAAGGTTCAAATTAGACTGTTAGAACTACACTTGAAGCAAATATTAAAAGGAAATTATAAAACAGAAAGCATAGATACAGAGTATGGTCCTTTTTTGTACGTTAGGTTAGAGAATGAAAATTTAATCTATTTAGAAAACCAAGAAAACCTCAAACAGATAAGAGGCTATGGAGGAGCGATAAAAATAGGAGTGCTCATTCATCAAAATGGAGCGATAAAAAAAGTTCAACACATTTCGTCCAAAGAAACGCAAAGCTATTTGACTAAAATTGCTAACAGTCGATTTTATGAACAGTTTGAACAAATTCCATTAGAAAAAGATCAAGCTGTTGACGCTGTTTCGGGAGCTACATTGACTACCGAAGCCATTGCTAAAACCGCTAACGCATTGGTCGATTTGTATCGAAATTATTTTATAGACAAGTTAGTTGAGGATCGAAATATGGCTTCATTTAAATTAATAGCTACAACTTCTGTTTGGTGGATATTGCATATTTCAATAATTGCACTTTTATACTTTTATGGTTTTCAAAAAAAGTATAAAAAAACAAAAAGAGATGTAAAAATTCTTAGTCTAATTTCTATTCTCTATATCGGTTTTTTTCTAAACAGTTCCTTTACTTATGTTTCCTTAATACATCCATTTTTAGGAACTACCCTATCTCCTTTTATTGCTTTTTATTCTTTACTTTCACTTTTGGGAAGCATTTGGAGTAAAAATATTTATTGTCAATATGTTTGTCCCTATGGACATTTACAAAGAATAAGTTTGAATCTATCTAAGAAAAGATTTGTTTCTACTTTTTTTATTAAGAATCAATGGATTGAACACATTCGAAATTTTATCGCGATTTGCTTAATTACGGGATTACTTTTAGGATTGCGTTCATGGGGAAATTTTGAGGTATTTCCCGATGTATTTGGTTTCGACTTTACTTCTTATTGGTTTGGAATTTCTATATTATTAGTTCTTGTTAATTTAAAATATCCGTTTATCTGGTGTCGAATTGCTTGTCCTACCGGAGCGGTTTTAGATAAAATTAGCGATTTGACAAAATAGTTATTTCCTGAAAATTTGAATTCAAGGTGATTGACTTAATGTATTTTTTAGCGAATCTAAATTATTCCAAATTAAGTTATTCTTACAACAATATTTATTTATTATTTTATAATTATTATATCTTTTCAAAAAGTTTAAACGTTCTAAACTATCGCTTACTTTTGTCGTTTTAAATTCTTTATCAAAAGAATAAATCGCTTTTCCAAAAAGGACTTTATTATTAATAATAGCATTGGGCATATCTAAAGCATTTAAATTTAGAGGTATAAAACGATTCGCTACAAAAGTAGCGTTTGTATCTAACCCCATTCCCAACCAATGATTTTTGAGCGGAACATCTAATCCATAATTACGATTCAACAATGATAATAATGAAGGTAGAACATCAATATGCGAGCACACTCCTTTAAAAGTTTTAGCTTCTTTTAGCAAAGGGGAATAAATAACCAATGGCACACGGTAATTTTCAAAAATATCATCATTCAAGTTCAAATCCACTGCATGATCACCTGTTATTATAAAAATTGTATTCTCAAAACCATCTCTTTTCTTTAATTCGGTTATCAAATGTTTTAAAGCATCGTCGGCATAAAAGATTGAAGCTAATATCTTTCTTTCAATTTTTTTTACATCATTAAAGTTTAATCCCAATGATTTTAGTTTAAGAATTAGATACTCATCGGTATAATATTTATCGTCTGATAAATTATAGGGACTATGATTACTTAATGTTTGAAAAACACTAAAATAAGGTTGCTTAATTTGATTATCATCCATATAGTCAATTCCTTGGCTGTAAACATCTTTGTCATTGAATCCCCAAACAGGCTCAGCATTTTTTCTTTTATACCTAAAATATTTTACCGTATCGAATCGGCTTAACGTTATTCGATTATCAACTAAATTTTGATCCATAAATTCCCCCACATGATCGAAGTTTCCTGAACCTCCATAAAAATAGGATGTTATATAATTATTTTTCTTAAGAATATTATAAAGACTATTGTGCTGAGGAAACCTTAGATTAGACGACGTGTCTTTTTCCATATTTATAAATCCTCTACTCCCTACGCCTGTCAATAATGAGCTTAACAAATTTGGAAGCACTCCATAGGATCGCTCTGCATTAGAAAAAAAATTATCCCAACTCAATCCGTTGTTGGCTAAGCTATCCGTAAATGGTGTAATTGAACCTTTGATAGCTAAATTATTACCAGAAAAAGAGGCCGATAAACTTTCAGAAACAATGATTACAATATTAGGTTTAATCTTAGAATGATTAAAAAATGGTCCCAATACATTGTCATAGTTAGACCTATTGATAAGTGGATAATTTAAATCTTCAAATGTCTTATTATTTTTATAATAACTTTGAAATTCAACTATTTGTTCCTTTATTTCTTGCTGAGAATAAAACGATTTAACCTCAAAAGAATCAAAATAACTTTTTAGAAAAAAAACAGGTTTAGAATTTCCAATTAGAAAGTGATTGTAATTATCAAAAAATCTTAAAGCCTTAAACGTAAACTGATAATTTAAAAGTCCTACAACACTCAGACCTAAATAGAGAGCCAAAATAAACTTTGCATTTTTAAACCGATTTAAATTAACCGATTTTATAAATACAAAAACTGCCAATAGCATTAGAAAAATAAAAAAGACTATAAATTCGATTCGATTTAATGACAATTCGATTAATACAATTGAGAACACCTCTCCTATAGAAAAATCAAATAAGGAATTTGATAAAAGAGCATTATTAATTAAAAAATATTCAGAGAATATCAGAAAAACAACAAGTAAGAATGAAAATAAAATTCTTGTAATAACTTTCCCTAATCGAAAACTATAAAAATACAAAAGTAAAAGAGGAGCTAAAAAAAACAGCGAAAACAAGATTATAAATAACGAATCAAAATTAATACTTTTAGAAAAAAACAAATCGAAGTTTACTTCTTCGTACTTAATTTGAATCAGATAAACGAACTCAAAAATCCTTATAACAATATTTAGTAAAATCGTTAAAAACACGACAATACTATAATCAATTAAAAATATTTTTAGTTTCTCCATTTTATTAAAACGCGCTTAACAATCCAAGCTAAAAAAAGCGCCTTTATTTTCCTTTCTTTTTTGAGATTCTTTTACAATCAAATAAGCAATTGCATTTAAGTTTCTTAGTTCACAAAGTTGCGGTGAAAGTTTGGCTTTTTTGTAGATTTCTTCTGTGTCAAAATAAATTTCATCCAAACGTTTCAATGCTTTATCCAATCGCTCATCTGAACGAACAATTGAAACAAAATCACTCATTACAGACTGTAATGCTTTTTTATTATGCTTTATCATAATCAACTCTTTTGGAGCTGTTGTTCCTTCTGCATCCCATTCTGGAACAATTGGTTTTTCGGCTTTAAAAATTTCTTTATTTACAACGATATCTTGCGCTATATTGTGTCCATAAACCAATGCTTCCAATAATGAATTAGATGCTAAACGATTGGCGCCATGCAATCCTGTTCGAGAAGCTTCTCCGCAAGCATACATATTTCCAATAGATGATCGACCTGAAGCGTCAACATCTATACCTCCACAAAAATAATGACAGGCAGGAATAACGGGAATTAAATCTTTTTGAGCGTCAATTCCAATACTCAAACATTTTTCATTAATATTTGGGAAGTGATTAATATATTTATCAAAATCTAAGTGGCGACAATCTAAGTAAACGCAATCTTCTCCTGATGTATTTAACTCATTATCAATTGCTCTAGCTACAATATCTCGAGAAGCTAATTCTCCTCTTTCATCAACCTTAAACATAAAGCGTTCACCTGCTTTATTGACCAAATAAGCTCCAAAACCTCTTACTGCTTCAGAAATTAAAAAAGCAGGACTAATTCCTGGCTGATACAATGCAGAAGGATGAAACTGAACAAATTCAATATCATTTATTTGAGCTTTAGCTCTGTAAGCCATAGCAATACCATCTCCTGTAGCGATAACAGGATTAGTTGTAGAAGCGTAAACTTGCCCTGCTCCACCTGTTGCTACGACTGTTTTAAATGCAGTATAAGTTTCTATTTCTTTTGTATTTTCGTTTAATACATACGCTCCATAGCAAGAAATATTTTCTTTATTATACGTTTTTATTTTTCCATTTACATGATGATCAGTAATCAAATCTATAGCAAAATGATGAGGTAATGTTGCTATATTTGGTAGATTCTTAACTTGTGTAAGCAAAGTATTTTCGATCTCTAACCCTGTAATGTCTTTATGATGTATAATTCGATTAGCAGAATGACCTCCTTCTTTACCTAAATCATAATCTCCAATTTTATCATAATCAAATTCAGCTCCCCATTCTATCAATTCTTTTAAACGATCAGGAGCATCAGAAATTACCATTTTTACGACATCTAAATTATTTAGATTATCTCCCGCATCCATGGTATCTTTAATGTGACTTTCGAAAGAGTCTAATTTATCCCATACAACGGCAATACCTCCTTGGGCATATTTTGTGTTTGATTCATTTTCAAACGATTTTGTTACAATTCCAATTGAAGTATTGGGTAGTTTTTTAGCAATTTTAATTGCTGTACTCAATCCTGCTACACCAGAGCCTAGAATAAGAATATCGAAATGTTTTAAACTCATTATTTTGCTGAAATTTCTAGCATTCTTTCAATAGGAATTAATGCTTGTTTTCTAATATCTTCGTCCACTGTAACTTCTGGTAATTCGTGTTTTAAACATAAATACAATTTCTGCATTGTGTTCATTTTCATGTATCCACACTCAGAACAAGCGCAAGTATTGTCTTCATTAACAGGTGCAGGAATCAAGATTTTGTCAGGAGCTTCTTGTTGCATTTTAAACAAAATTCCAGCTTCTGTAGCAACTATAAATTTCTTACTCTTATTTGTTTTTACATAGTCTATCATTCCTGAAGTAGAACCTATATAGTCTGCAATTTTCAAAATATGCCCTTCTGATTCTGGGTGAGCAATCATTTTGGCATCTGGATGTTCTAAATGTAAAGCAACTAATTTATCTAATGAAAAAGCTTCATGAACTACACATGCTCCATCCCAAAGGACCATATCTCGACCGGTTTGCTTGTTGATATAAGCACCCAGGTTTTTGTCTGGAGCAAATATAATCGGTTGATCTTTTGGAATTGAGGCTATTATTTTTTCGGCATTAGAAGAGGTACAAACCAAATCACTGTGTGCTTTTACCCCAGCAGAAGCATTAACATAAGTAACAACAACGTGCTTGGGATAATCTAATTTAAAACTTGCTAAATCTTCAGCTGAACAAGATTCTGCGAGTGAACAACCTGCTTTTAAATCGGGTAACAATACCTTTTTTATTGGATTAAGAATTTTAGCTGTTTCAGCCATAAAATGAACTCCTGCAAACACAATTATATCTGCCTCAACTGTTGCAGCGACTTGCGAAAGCCCCAAACTATCTCCTACATAATCAGCGATATCTTGAATTTCGGGTTCTTGATAATAATGCGCTAAAATTACAGCGTTTTTTTCTTTTTTTAAACGATTGATTTCTTTTACAAAATCTAATGTCTTTGGAGTTTCTATTGCTAAGTACCCGACTTCTTCAAGTTGAGCTTTTGCTTTTGCTAAATCTGTATTCATAAGTTTTTATCTAAAATAAAATTTATAATCATATTCCATACATTCAAGAAACCTATCAGA
>WFNC01000138.1 GCA_015488785.1 Flavobacteriales bacterium
GAATAAAACTATTACTTTGTGTGTTCCTTTACCATATGATATTTCATTCATCATAGCATTTATTTCAATACTTTTTTTATTCTTTTGCTTCACATAGTTTAAATCAGATTTAAATTTTTTTATCTTTTTCTTGAATCTAAATATTAGTTTTACAGGTATTAAGTCACCATACATAGTATTTTCAGTTGGACCATTTTCCTCATATGAATGATTGATAGTAAAAGAGTTGTTAGTATATTTAAATGTTGACTGTTCATAATTTTCACCAACTTCGGGAGGTAGAAGATAGTGGTTTAATGAGTCAATAGTTTCTATATCGTAAGTTATTCGGTAAAATCCATTTTTTACTGTATTAGTATAATTCGATATTATTCTTGACTTTTTAAATTCGTCAAATCCTGAATAGAATTGTTCACCTCCAAAACTTTCTTCAATTATTTCTCCGTTATATTCTTTCCAATCATAAATTTCTATGTGTGCACTTCCATTTTTATTTACTGTGATGTCGTAAGTACAGTAGCAAGAAGAGAGTAACGGAATTATAGATATGTATATTATGATTATATGGAACTTCATTTTTTTTATAAAATTAAACCGCTTAAACAATATTAATTCATAATTATTCATTCTTAATTAATTTTTTTATTTTTTAACAACTTTAATTCGTTTTACAATCAAATTTGAATCATTATTATAAATCGATAAAAAATAAATTCCAGTTGGCAATTCTTCCAAATCAATTTTACGATTGTCGAGCTTGTTTACAACAAAACGTTGTCCCAAAGTAGAAGTTACTACAAAATGAACAGTATTAAAATCAACTCCTTCAACAGTTACAAAATTAGTTGTAGGATTTGGATAAGCAGAAATAGAACTAACAGCTGTTTGTGTCACTCCAGAAAAACCACATTTAGTAGATAAACTATCGAACCAAGCCAAAGCATGAGTCGTTGCAGGGATAAAACAAGAATTGTGATCTCCATTAGCAAATACATTTAGGGCTTCAACTTCAGTAGCCCCTAGGCTAACCATTGTATCCAAGGTCACAGTAGCGTTTACAGGAGAAACCATAGAATCATTCCCACAATACAACATTTTTATAGGGTTTAAAGGAACCCAATCGTAAACATTGTTTTTTCTTAAAGCTACGTTTATTGGATGAGAATTTCTATCTGTATCTGCTAACATATTTTGCAAAACAGAATCTTGCATAAAGTTATAGTAATTCGTTCCAAGCATTGCCATCCATTGCGGTCCTGTATGATTGGCAGAATTAATATAGCTTTCTATATTGTTAGCATGCGAAGCATCATAAATTTCATTGTAGTTTTGATACAAATCTCCATAAGCCTCTTGATAAGAAGCTAAAATATAAGGTAAGAATACAGAAGCGTAATAATTAGAATCACCATCAAAAATCAAATCAAATTGAGCTCCAGTTTGATCGTAAGCTCCAGACATTGGTGCTGCAGCAATTACTTTAAATTCAGTAGTTAAACTGTTTTCTTCTATGTATTTATTCGTTGCCATAGCAGAATGACCGCCATGAGAATACCCCGTCAAAAACAATTCTCCATTATCTTGGATCACATTACTCGCTGTATCTAAATATTCTCTTACCGCTTTTATCAAATCTAAAGTAGCTGTAGCTTCTGTTTCTGCATGTTGATATAAGTGAATCCCCTGATTGTCTCCTAGACCTAAATAATCAGGCATTACAGTAATGTAACCCGTTGTAGAAAAGAACAAACCTTGTCCTACATATTTATTGTTCGATGGAACATTTGTTCTTTCAAATTCCGTTCCATGTTCGTAAACCAAAATAGGAGCGTGGCTACAGCTATTCATTTGAGGAATGTAAACAGCTCCAGATGCAACTGTAGCACTTCCATGTACATCGGTTGTGTTGTAGGTTACTTTAAAACTATTAACAGGGTTAAGGTTCATGTTACTATAGTCCCATCCATAACCATTCATATAAGCTTGAATTTGACTTACTGGACGGTTGGCAATAGCGCTAATGCTAACTAAGTTTTGTGCAAATGTAAAACTTGTGATTAATAGTGTAATTGGTAGTAGTAGTTTCATAATTTTTATTTTATTATTTTTTTAAAATCACTTCCTGTA
>WFNC01000139.1 GCA_015488785.1 Flavobacteriales bacterium
ACGAAAACGGTGAACTACAAGAATTGGATAGTGCTCATTTTGAGAATTTAGAAAAATTTACAACACCAAAGGGGAAAGTTGTTTATGGTGGAGGTGGAATAATGCCTGATTTGTTTGTTCCGATTGACACTACTGGTTCTTCCATGTATTATACCAATTTAATGTATTCTACTGCTTTTAGAGATTTCTGTTTTGATTATATAGATAAGAACAGAAGAAAACTAAACTACATTACGGTCGAAAGTTTTAATGATCATTATTCTATATCTGAAAAAATGCTCGGAGAATTTATTGCTTACGCCGAAACACTAGGTGTAGTAAAAGTAGAATCTGAATACCAACATTCTAAAGCTAGAATAAAAAACCAACTAAAGGCAGAAATAGCGACTTACTTGTTTGATGTTAATGCTCGATCATTAATCAATATGCCGTTTGATAAAGATGTGCAAGAAGCATTAAAATATTTTAAGTAATTTTTTAAAGACAGAAACTAATTTGAATATAGCCTTTTACATAGCAAGAAGATACATATTTTCTAAAAAATCGCACAGTGCAATAAATATAATTTCAATGATTTCGGTCTTTGGAATATTTGTGAGTACTACTGCAATGGTAATTGTATTGAGTGCTTTTAACGGAATAGAAGGCTTGGTAGAAGACTTGTTTAGTTCATTTGATCCATCGATAAAAATAACGATAAGAGAAGGAAAAACTTTTGAAGACGATGCTATAAATATCAATGAATTAAAATCGATAGCGGGAGTTGAATCGGTAGCGAAAGTAATTGAAGAAATTACAATGCTAAAACATGGCGAACAGTGGATTACTGCTACATTGAAAGGTGTAGATTCTAACTTTTTTGACGTTTGTAATATTACTAATGCTCTAACAGAAGGAGATGCGATCCTAAATAGTGAGGGATTTGAAAATACAATAATAGGTCTAGGAATTCAAAACAAATTACAAGTTACGAGCGATCCTCGTTACAGTAATTCGGTAACAGCTTACGGATTGTTGAGACATAAAAAACTATCTAAAAATAACAAAAAAGCATTCAAACCATTGATGCTTACCGTTAGTGGTGTTTTCTCGATAAATCCAGAATTTGACAATCAATACATGATTACGTCACTTAATTATGCGAAGAATTTATTTGAATATGGAAATGCAATTACGGCATTAGAAATCAGCATATCTGACAAAGTAGATGCTGATTTAACAAAAAAAAGAATTATAGAACAGATTGGCGACAAATATCTAGTAAAGACACGTTACGAGCAAAACGAATTGATTTTTAAAACCAACGAGACTGAGAAATGGATGGTGTTTTTAATTTTAGGATTTATATTGGTACTCTCTACTTTTAATATAATTGCATCGATTAGCATGCTTTTGTTTGACAAACAAAAAGACATCAAAACATTGATTAGTATGGGAGCTACCAAACAAATGATTCAGCGTATTTTCTTTTTAGAAGGTTTATTCATTAATCTTTTGGGAGGTCTATTAGGAATTTTGGTTGGATTAATCGTTGCGTATTTACAAGTCAAGTATCACTTTGTAGCATTGCAAAATTCTGTAATTGATTATTGGCCTGTTGAAATAAAACTGGATGATATACTTCTCGTATTGACAACAGTAGTGGCTATTGGGTTACTATCTTCTTATTTACCCGTTAAATATTTAATTAGAAAACAGTTTAGCGATAGTTTTTAAATCCTCTTTCTTACACTCAAAATAAATAGTTATTTTTCACTTCGTTTAAAGCTTATTCGATTTTACACACTTTATTCTTTGAGGAAAGAGGCGGATAAGCATATTACTTTAAGTATATTTGTCATTCTAAAAAACTAGAACTATGGCAGAAAAAAAATTATACTTACTCGATGCATTTGCACTTATATATAGAGCTCATTTTGCTTTTGCTCGTAATCCTCGTATCAATTCTAAAGGATTGAACACCTCTGCGATACTAGGATTTATGAATGCTATGTTGGAAATTATAAACAAGGAAAAGCCAACGCATATTGCTGTCGTATTTGATTCTCCAGGAGGCTCTATTCGTAATGATTATTTTCCTGAGTATAAAGCTCATCGAGAAGAAATGCCAGAAGATATTCGAAAGGCGATTCCATATATATTAGAATTAATTGAAGGATTTAACATTCCCATTATAAAACATAAAGGGTTTGAAGCTGATGATGTTATAGGAACATTGGCAAAAATGGCAGAAAAAGAAGGATTCGTAACTTACATGATGACTCCCGATAAGGATTTTGCTCAATTGGTTTCAGAAAATATATTTATGCACAAACCAGCTCGAATGGGAAAACCGTCAGAGATTTGGGGTGTGCCAGAAGTTCAAGCAAAATTTGAAATAGAAGACCCTTTACAAGTAATAGATATTTTGGGGCTTTGGGGAGATGCAGCCGATAATATACCCGGAATACCCGGAATTGGAGAAAAAACATCTAAAAAACTAGTTGCCAAATACGGTAGTGTTGAAGGATTAATCGAAAATGTTGAAGATTTAAAAGGAAAACAAAAAGAGAATGTAATCAACTTTGCAGAACAAGGACTTTTGTCTAAAAAATTAGCGACAATTATCTTAGATGTTCCTGTAGAGTTGAATGAAAAAGAACTCGTATTAGAAGAACCAAACAAAACTGCATTAATCGATTTGTTTCAAGTTTTGGAATTTAGAACAACTGCAAAAAAACTGTTTGGAGCAGAAATAGAGACTCCAAAGCCTCAATCGACAAGTGGGCAAATGGATTTATTTGCAGTAGCTTCTAACGATTCTAGTTCGGAAGAAAAACCAGAAGAAGTTGTTCCGAAAGAAATAAAAACAATCGAAAATACGGCACACGAGTACAAACTTGTAGAAACGTTAGAAGAAACAGAAGAATTGATTCGTAAAATTCAAGCTCAAAAAATGGTTTGTTTTGACACGGAAACTTCTAGTTTAAATAAATTGACCGCCGATTTGTTAGGAATCGCTTTTTCTTATAAAGAAAATACAGGGTTTTACCTTTCGCTAAAAGAAAATAAGGACGAAAAAATAACATTGCTTAAATCTTTTTTTAAGAATAAAGGGATTATAAAAATAGCACACAATTTTAAGTTTGACAGTGCTGTGCTGTTTCAAAATGGAATTATAATAGAAGGAGTGAATTTTGACACCATGGTTGCGCATTATTTATTGCAACCAGATATGAAACATAGCATGGATTATTTATCGGAAGTTTATTTAAACTACCGACCTGTTTCAATCGAAGCTTTGATTGGTAAGAAGGGCAAGAATCAGAAAAGTATGGCGGATTTAGACCCAAAAGAGGTTTTTGAATATGCTTGTGAAGACGCAGATGTTACTTTTCAATTGTACAAAATTCTAAAAAAAGAAATTGGAAAACCATATTTAATGGAATTGTTCTATAATCTGGAAATGCCGTTGAATAATATCCTTATGAAAATGGAAATTGAAGGAATTAACTTAGACGTTGATGCTTTGAATTCATTTTCGATAGAAACTGGAGTTACATTAGAAAACTTAACCAAAGAAATTATTACTTTAGCAGGAACGGATTTTAATGTTGACTCACCAAAACAATTGGGTCAAATCTTGTTTGAAGTCTTGGAGTTGGATGCAAAAGCAAAGAAGACAAAAACTGGTCAATACAAAACTGATGAACAAACATTAACAAAATTAGAAGGAAAACATGCTATAATACCTTTAATTTTAGAATATCGAAAGTTAAAAAAATTGAAATCGACTTATATTGATGCGCTACCAGCACAAGTAAACGAAGAAACAAATAAGATTCACACGACTTATATGCAAACTGTTGCTGCAACCGGTCGTTTGAGTAGTACTAACCCTAACTTACAAAATATTCCAATTCGTTCAGAAAAAGGGAAAGAAATTCGTAGAGCTTTTATCCCTAGAAGTAATGACTATGCTTTATTGGCTGCTGATTATTCTCAAATCGAATTAAGAATTATTGCCGCTTTGAGTCATGATGAAAACATGATTGAAGCATTTAAGAAGGGTACAGATATTCATAGTGTTACGGCCGCTAAAGTTTTCCATGTAGCACTAGAAGAAGTTACGAGAGAGATGAGAAGTAAAGCCAAAATGGTCAATTTCGGAATTATTTATGGAATTTCAGCATTTGGTTTAGCACAACGACTAGAGATTAAGAGAAAGGAAGCAAAAGAAATTATAGATAGTTATTTTGAGCAATATCCAAAGATTAAACAGTTTATGGATGATTCTATTAATTTCGCTAGAGATAACGGCTATGTACAAACCATAATGCATCGTCGTAGATACCTGAAAGACATCAATTCTTCGAATGGAATTATGAGAGGATTTGCAGAGAGAAATGCTATAAATGCTCCGATTCAAGGTTCGGCTGCTGATATTATAAAACTAGCGATGATAAAAGTTGATAAGGAATTAACAAAATTGAATCTAAAATCTAAATTATTGCTTCAAGTTCATGATGAATTAATTTTGGATCTTTACAAACCAGAACAAGAACAG
>WFNC01000140.1 GCA_015488785.1 Flavobacteriales bacterium
GAAATGCGCTTAATAAATAATTTTATTACCACATATACTTCTTCAAATAAAAACACGATAGCTAAGGCTATGCTAATTTTATTTTCATCGTCTATGTAAAAATATATTTCATTTTTTAAGGCGCATTTCAACATCTAATTGATCTAATAAAACAAAAGTAATTCAGGACTATGACAACGGTATGTCAGGGGTGTTGTATTTTTCTTTACAAATCTCAAAATATTCTTGCAATGTCATTTTTTGAGGCTCGAAAAAATCATTTAAAACAACTAACTTTTGAATTCGATCGAGTCTAAAAACTCTAAAATCTTTTCTCAATCGACAAACTGCAATTAATAACCAATTTTCTTGCGTACTGTACAAGGCAAATGGTTCCAGAATTCGTTTTGTTTTTTCTCCTTGTAAGGAATCGTAATTAACTTCAATCAGTTTTGTATTTGAAATAGAAGTTTGAATCGTCATTAAATAATCACTTTTATTTTGATTCGTAGCATTATTCCTAATCTGTATTTTATCTGACAAAAGCGCTACCTTTTCTTTTTGAGAATAACGTAAAACAGACTTGATTTTTTCAATTGCATTTTGAAATTCAGTTACCAATGACAAATCATTGTTCTGTTTAATAAATTGTTCGGCAGTAATCAAAGCGTTAGCTTCTTGTTCGGTAAACATTACTGGAGGTAAATTATACCCCTCCATTAATGAATACCCTTTTCCTTCTTCAGTAATTATAGGAACGCCCGATTTTTCAAGTGTTCGAATATCTCGATATATTGTTCGAATACTTACATTGTGTTTTGAGGCTATTTCTCTAGCCGTCAATATTTGTTTAGACTGCAATTGAGTTAAAATAGCTGTTAACCTAGAAAGTCTTGTTTTTTCTTCCATTCTAAGTTTACTCTACTTTTGTAATTTCGGCAAATCCAGATGTATAGACATCTTCAATTATAGGATTTCCATAATAATGAATTTGGCTTGCTCCTTCCAATTCACCACTTATACCATCCACTACTGTCAAGGTCATTTTAGAAGGTCCTTTACTATCTACTTCAACCGATTTGACAATTAAATCAGCTCCAAAAAGTTCTGATTCTCCAGACATTTTGATGTTTGCATATGCTACATTCCCTTTCAAATCTAGCTTTATATTCCCTGTAGAATAGCGTGCGTTTCCTGACGACTGTACAAATAGTTTTTTTACATTAATGTTTCCTTTTATTTTTGTATTCCCATATAAATCTAGACTAATTTCTTCGGTCGTAAAATCTTCTATTTCAATTTTGGCAATACCACTAAGTTCTACCTTATTCAATTTTGGCATATAGACTGTAGCTTTACAAATAACTCCTTTATAAAAAATTCCACTTTTCATTTTTAAGTTTAAAGTACTGTCTTCTACCTTTAATTCTAAATACTCAATTACATTTTCGTTTGTAGTGACTACAACTTTAAATTCATCAGCTTGAATAATAGTCGCTTCCATCAAATTATTGATGGCAATGTGTTCGAAGTTAGAAAAGTCAAACTCTTTTTTAGCCATTTTTTCTGAACCTTTGACAACGACTAATTCATTACAACCTGTTAATGAAAATAGAAGTGTTGTAAATCCTCCAATAATCAATAATTTAATGCTTTTCATAATTTACTATTTTACTAATTCTAATTCCCCATTTTTGTTTATCCAAATGGTATTTTTTAGATTTTCTCCATTCCCTATAGAACAATTAAAATCTCTTATATTTCCTCCAAATCGAATGGATTTATGATTAGGAATGCGAAGGTAAACTATTACTTGTTGTGCTCGAAATTTATCGTTACTAGATATTGAAAAATAATTGGGCAAGAATATTCTACCTTCATTTATTTCTATTGGGTAATCAATCGATGTTGCTAATCTTAGCGCTTCTTTTTTATCTTCTCCCCTACTCTTTTTAACCGTTTTTATTTCAAAAAAATCTTTATCTGTCGTTTCAACCACTAATCGAGGATAAGCAAGTAGCGTTGACGAATCTGTTATTTGTATAAAATCGTCAAAATTATCAAAAATAATCTCATCCCCTTCCCTTTGCAAGCCTGAAAATATTCTCATGTCCGAATCAATGTATAACACTGAATTATCATTTTCAAGATTGACTACTGTAGAAATATCCTCTGCTGATTTATCAAAATTATGAACTAAATAGCTCCCTGCAATTGCTAGACCAACAACAGAAATTATCCAGAAAGAAAGAAGTATTATTTTTAAATAAGTCAATTTATTTTTCGCTCCAACAAGCAAATGAACTCCTCTAATTAAGGTGTAAACAACTGGTATTAGGATAATAGAAATTAATGAGTAATAAGCGATTAGATTGTGAGGGGCAGAATCAAACAACAAAGAAAGTAACTCAGAGACCGAAATCGTTTGATCTGTTACTAAATTTAGAAAATCTTTATTAAAAATAAAAACAATAATGATGATTGATAACAAACCACCTATAAAAAAAAATGCTCCAATAATTTTGGATAAACCTTTAGCTATTTTTCTAAAACCAACTTCTAAACTCGCTATAAACTTATTGAAATTCCGTTTCAATTTTCTTTGATTTTCTTTGTCGTTGATTTCTTCTTTTACTTTTTCGAATTGATTTTTGATTGAAGAAACATCTATTTTAGAGCCTTTCATTTTCAGTTTATCAGCAATTGTTTTTGCTTCTGGAATTGCAAAATATAAGACCAAGTAAATTAAAATCCCTGAACCTCCCATAAGTGTAAAGGTGATAAAGATAACTCTAAACACAACTGGATCTACTCCAAAATAAACGGCTAAACCGCTACAGACTCCCCCTAATATTGCATTATCTTCATCTCTATAAATACGTTTGTTTTTAGAATTAGAAAAATCTTGCTTAGTTGAACTACTTTCAGCCTTTTCTCTGCTCTGGGAAGTTTCTTCTTCTGTTTCAAAGTTATAATCTTCTGGGCTACCCATAACCGAAATCATATCTTCCACATCAGACACAAACAGCACTTCTTTTCGGTCTTCTAATTTTTCTCTAAATAACTCAGCAATGCGACTTTCTATATCGTGCATTATTTCTTCTCGCTCTTCATTCGAAAATTGAGCACTTGTTTTTTCTAAATAAGTGGCTAAAATTGAATGAGCATCTTCTTCTATATTGAATAAAAAACCAGCTAAATGTATTGATATTGTCTTTTTCATCTTAATAATTATTTTGTAATTTGTTTTACTGCTCTATTTAAATCGTTCCATGTATTTTCTAATTCGGTATAAAATTCAAGTCCTTTAGCGGTTAATGAATAATATTTTCGAGGTGGTCCAGAAACAGATTCTTCCCATCTGTAGCCCAAAATTTCAGCATTTTTTAGCCTTGTTAATAACGGATACAACGTTCCTTCTTTTACCAGCATCTTAGCTTCTTTAAGTTCTGCTATAATATCCGATGGGTAAGCTTCCTTATTTTTTAGAATCGAAAGAATACAATATTCTAAGATTCCTTTCCGCATTTGTGCCTTTGTATTTTCAATTTTCATAATGCTGACAATTGGTTTATAAATCAATCATATTGCAAATATATAAAAAATATAGTACTATGCAATACAAAGTACTATATTTATAAAAAAAGAGAAACAAATTGTTTCTCTTTTTTTATAAATAGGGTTCACTGAAAAACACTAGAGATCAGTAGTACTGCTGTTCTAGTCGCTTTTTAGACTTTAAAATACAAGTTTTTCTTTATTATACGAAGAATTTTAGTGCAGTTGAATAGTCGTTAGCCCGACATTCCCCACCCTGTTTTCAAA
>WFNC01000141.1 GCA_015488785.1 Flavobacteriales bacterium
ATTATGGATTAGAATTGACCTTAGAGCGTTTTCTTAACAATGGATTTTACTATTTAATGACAACATCGCTGTATCAATCGCAATATAAAGGAAGTGACGGAATAGAACGAAATACAGTTTTTAATGGAAATTATACTTTTAATGCCTTAATTGGAAAAGAGTTTTTCTTTAAGCCAAAAGATGGAAAAAGTACAAAATCATCATTACTGATTGATTTAAAAGGAATGTTAAATGGAGGTCAAAGATATGTCCCTATTAATCTTGAAGCGAGTAAAATTGCAGAAGTTACTGTTTACGATTATTCAAGAGCTTTTGAAAATCGATATCCTGATTATATGCGTATGGATCTTAAAATTGGTTTCAAAATGAACAGTAAAAAATTGACTCAAGAATGGTCTATAAATTTCCAAAATTTAACCAATCGTAAAAATGTTTTTACTCGAACTTACTCTCCTTCAAAAGGAGAAATTACTACAAAATATCAAGTAGGATTTTTACCAATCGGTCAGTATAAAATTTGGTTTTAAAAAAGAGGTTTTACGGAGTTTGAGATAGATTTTTTTTATAGATTAAGGAATACATTGTGGATAATACGTAGTACATTGTACAAAAAAAAAGAATTATTAACAACGAATTAAAAAAATCACTTTGCCTAATGCCTTGGTTGCACTTGTATGTCGATACAGGAGGCAAAGCAAAAGCGTGTTGCAATACTTCAATTACTTATGGAAGTGTTCGAAATCAAACAGTAGAAGAAATTTGGAATGGTGATAAAATTAATTCCTTTAGAAAACAACTTCTAAATGGAAAAAAAGATAAGCGCTGTGCAATCTGCTACAACAAAGAAGCTGCTGGGAAATCGAGCATTCGTACAGAAACGTTATCAAAATATAAAACGATAATTCCAGCCGTTTTAAAGAATCAAAAAAACTTAAAACCAATCTATTTGGATATTCGTTTTAGCAATGTTTGTAATCTTAAATGTAGAACCTGTTGGCACGGAGCAAGCTCAAGTTGGTTTGAAGAGGCTAAAATCTTAAAAAATAATTTTGGAAACAAAGCCATTATTAAAGCAACAACGAACAATCAAAAATTGATAGATGATTTAATTTCTTACAGTGACACCATAGAAGAGATTTACTTTGCAGGAGGAGAACCATTGCTCATGGAAGAACACTATGCAATGTTAGAGGCATTAATAAAAAAGAAAGAAACAAAAGCATTGATTCGTTACAATACGAACTTGTCCCAATTAAAACTTAAAAACAACTTTGCAATTGATTATTGGAAACAGTTCGAAAATATTCAATTGTCCGTTAGTATTGATGGAATAGGAGAGGAGGTTGAATTAATTCGAAAAGGATTGAAATGGAAAACATTTTTAGCAAACTTAAAAGCTATAAAAAAAGAATGTCCCCATGTAAAAATTGAAATAGCTCCTACGATTAGTATTTTTAATATTTTTACCCTCGCAAACCTTCATCAGTATTTCTATAACAACGGATTTATAAAAACTGTAAATGATATTTATTTAAATCTTTTAGAACGTCCCAATTATTACAATATACAAATCTTACCAGCCGATAAGAAACAGATTGTTAAAGTACTTTTAGAAAAACATATCCTTTGGATAAAAGAACAAAATGGAAGCGAAGAATTGATAAAAGAGTTTCAATCAATTATAAAATACCTCTTTATCTTGAACGATGAAAAAGGATATAGTCAATACAAAAAAGAGGTAGAAAGGCTAAATCACCTCCGAAATGAACTACTTGAAATGGTATAGTTTACTTTGTTTTTTTGGATTCTTTTTTGTTTAAAAGGAAGTTGTGTAAACATTTTGTTGTTTATAAAAATAGAATATATTTGCACCCCGAAAAAAAATAAAATGGAACAAACAAAAGAAAAAAAACAGCTACCAGTTAATATAATAGCGTATAGATTAGTTAAGAAAAAAATAAATAAATTTACACGTCGTATATTGGGTCTTTCATCATTATTTATCTTGTTGTCTAGCTTTTCGCTAAACAATAACCCAATAATTCCAAGTGAAAATATTTTGACAGTCGAAAACCTTAGAGCGTTATTAGAAGCTGAAGGAGTTCAACATGCAGACATCGTTTTAAGACAAGCAATTCAAGAAACAGGTTGGTTTAAATGTACGAGTTGTTCGCTATCAAAAAACAATATCTTCGGGTTTTATTACAAGAAAAAATACCTAACCTATGATGATTGGCAAGATTGCGTTCGTTATTACAAACGCTGGCAAGATCGCCATTACAAAGGAGGAGATTATTATGCGTTCTTAAAGAAAGTTGGATTCGCAACCGACCCAATGTACGAAAAACGATTAAAAGCCTTAACGGTAAAAGAATAAAACTTAAAAATTATAAGATACCGAATTGAAAATAATTCATGATTTTTAATTCAAAATTCAGAATTATCACAACGAGCTAATAAGCAGGTATTTTTATTTTTTGACCATTACTCAATCGACTCGATAAACCACCATTCGCCGTTTTTATATTCGCCACAGAAACTCCTGGAAATTTCCGAGCAATATCCCAAAGCGTATCACCTTTCCTTACCGTATAAGTCGATGTTTTGTAATTCGCATCATTTTCAACCACTTGCTCCAACTCTTTTATAGACGAAGTCTCTTTAAAAACAATTAACTTTCTCCCTTTTCTAACCCTGTTAGTCGTTCGATTATTCCAAGCCTTTATGTCTTCAGGAGTACAGTTATATTTGTTTGCAATAGATTGTAACGTTTCTCCATACGAAATAAGATGTGTTTTCTGAATCCGTTTAAATTTATTGTCAGCCACATAATTCTTGTAATCAAGCGAAGAGTATTTGTAAATAGAATCTTCAAGCATTATAAAATCCCCAACTAAATTCACCGGAAGATAAAGATTATAATAATCCTTAGTATTAGGAATCACGTGATTGATAAACATTGGATTCAAATACCTTAGTTTATGTTGCTCGTAACCCAACCATTCCTCCAATACTTCAAACTCTATTCGTTTGCAAACATGAATCGTGTCTATTTCCAAATCCAAAAACTTTATTGGTTGCGCTTCAATATTATGCTCCTTATAATATTTCATGGTGTAATTAACCGCCGTAAAAGCAGGAACGTAATTTTGTGTCTCTCGAGGCAGTAAATGTCTAATTTCCCAATAAGTAGTCGCCCCTCCAGCTCGTCTTATGGCCTTGTTTACATTTCCCATTCCTGCATTATAAGCCGCCAAAACCAAATTCCAATCGGCATATATTTTATGCAAAAAACTTAAATATTTGCAAGCCGCTTCGGTAGCCAAGTAAGGATCACATCTTTTATCTACATAAGAATCAATTGTCAAATCATACATCGCGCCAGTTCGAGGCATAAACTGCCAAAGTCCACCAGCACCAGCGCCAGATCTAGCCCTTGGGTTTAGAGCCGATTCCACAATTGGCAAATACTTTAACTC
>WFNC01000142.1 GCA_015488785.1 Flavobacteriales bacterium
AAATTATTGGAGCTTACATGATTTGACCGAGCTAAGTCAACTTTTAAGGTGTAAGTAACTCCACTTATTAATGAGATACTTTGAACAATGTATTCTCTATATTTTGAATTAATAGAAGAAGCATCGTTGTAATTTAAATAAAGCCCAGCCCAAGAACAGCCAACAGAAGCTGAATTTGAAGCGAGCGAAACCGTATTGGTTAATGAACTAAATCCCCACAAAGCACACGGAACGCTATCTGCTACTGTAAAAAAATCGGCAGTAGAAACATTGCTAGCAAAAGCATTCTGCCAACCAAAAACAACATTCCCAAATTGAGAATGAGGAGGCGACATTGTTCCTACGCAACCAGTGTGATTTTCAAAAGAAGAATTTAGAAAACTATAATTTTGAGCAACGTTAGTGATTTGAATCGCTAAAAAAATAAAGAAGAATAAAAATGTTCTTTTTATGTGTTTTAACATACGAGAATGTTTAATTGTATTGATAATTATAACGTTTATTGCTAATCTATTCAAAAACAAGTTGTAATCAAAGGAATTAAACAGAAAGTTTGAGGAATGATTTGCCAACAAGTAAGTTCTATTTTTATTTATTTTTTCTATCTTTACGTTAATTAGATGTAACTTTTTTATTTGAGTTAACAAAGTTTCAGCTATAAATATTTAAATTATGAAAATACTAATTACAATAATAGCAATTTTAACCTCATTGGGCTTTTATGCTCAAAACAATGTAGGGATAGGAACCTTAACTCCTAACGCTAAAGCGATACTAGAAATTAAATCGAATAATAAAGGTATTCTAATTACGCGTCTAACATCTGTAGCGCGTAATACATTAGGAACAGCTCTGACAAATACAGAAGACGGAATGTTAGTTTATGATAAAGACTTGACAGCTTTTTACTATTGGGATGGTCCAAATTTACAATGGGTTCAAGTCGGAAGTGGGGCTGGAGACAATTGGGGAGGAGATGTAGTAAATGTTTCAGGTACAAATATTTCGGGAGACGGAACGACTGCTAATCCTCTAATCGTAACAGATGGTGATACAGATTCCACAAATGAAATAGAATTACCACCAACGGCAACAACAGGGCAAGTCTTATCTTGGAATGGTACAAGTTGGGTTGCTCAAAATTCAGCATCAGGAGCAGACAATTGGGGGAGTCAAACGGTCGTAACCACAGGAGCAAATATTTCAGGAGACGGAACAACAGGAAGTCCAATTACAGTTACCGATGGAGATAGCGACGCAACCAATGAAATTGAATTGCCAACAGGCGGAACAAACGGACAAGTTTTGTCAACCGATGGAAGTGGGACGTACACATGGATAAGTGACAATGGAGGGACAGACGATCAAAATATAGCCAATCTAGCATTTGATAATACAACAAATATTCTAACAGTAGGAATAGAAAACGGAAATTCACAAACTATAGATTTATCCTCTTTAGTAAACGATGCAGACAATAGTATTACCAACGAAATACAAGATTTAAGCATTAATACAATAACCAATATTTTAACAATAACAAACAACGGTTCAGCAACAAGTATAGATTTAAGTTCTTATTTGGATAATACAGATAATCAGGATTTATCACTAACAGGAAATACACTTTCATTGACCAATGATGGAACAACCGTGGATTTGAGTGGTTATATGGATAATACAGACACTCAAAACATAACAGGTTCGGGACTATTGGGAACAATTTTAACAATAGGAATACAAAATGGAACAAATGAAACGGTTGATTTATCTTCCCTTACCGATGCTGATTGGTACAAAGTAGGAACAACTACCGCTCCAACGAATATCAATGATAATATTTTCACACAAGGTAATGTTGGCATAGGGATGTCAAGTCCTCCAAGTGGAAAAATGGAAATATCAAGTCAAACCTCAAATTCAGGAATTGGATCTTTTATAGCAACGTCTATACCACAAATAACATTCCGAGATAATGGAGGGGGGGATTATTCTTATATCACTGGCTTTGATAAAGGACTATTGCTTGGAGATAATCTTAGCAATTACCAACAAGCTATAAGTGGCAATGTCGCTCCTAGTCCTGCGCTTTATATTGCTGAACATGGAAAGGTAGGGATAAATACATTTACTCCAACAGAAAAATTAGAAGTGCAAGGTTCTGTTAAAATAGTTGATGGTACGCAAGGTGTTGGGAAAATATTAACTTCCGACGCTAATGGAAAAGCAAGTTGGCAAAATGGTGTTTCGCAAGCGTTATACACTGGAACTTGGGACAATTCTTATGCTAGTGCTAA
>WFNC01000143.1 GCA_015488785.1 Flavobacteriales bacterium
GTAGTTACTTCTAATGATATATCTTTTTATCTTAATAATCCAATTCGTATTGAGCGAAATCTTTCTAAAAAACTAGAGAAAGATTATTTGTATAAGTTTTCAATAACTATAAAAGTGTCTAAAACAACAAAAGCTTTAGATGTTTTAGGAGTTTCTTTTATGCAAAAAAAGGGAAAGTTTATTTACGACGAGGGTTCTACTAGTTTTATGGTAAAAAATGAAAATATATTATACCCGTATTTATCTTTTATAGATACTTTATATGCCGACTCAGTAAATCATTTATCTTTTTTTGTTTTGGCTTCGGGTGAAGAGTCCAAAGTATGCATAAGAAGAATACCTATTGACTATATAAAAGAGAATGACTCTGTTCTTGTTTGCTTGAATAATTTATCTTTAGTGAATCTAGGAAGGGCTGAAAAATATAGAGAGAAGTCTAATGTTATATCTAATGGTGATTTTGAATTTTATTATTCTTGTCCTAGTAACATTGGATATCCTCAGCATTTTATATGGCAGAAAATGGCAGGAAAATACCATTCTTGTGTAGACTCTAGAGATGTAAAAAGGCAAAAAATAACTAAAACATTAAATCTAACAAATGATAAAATAGATAAAGCTCAAGTCTATTTAAATTTAGGTACTCCTGATTTAGTAAGTGTTTTTTCAAGAGAAAGTTTAATAAAAACACCGTCTCCAATTGGGCGTAATTACGCAAGGCTTGGAATAGGTTTGAAAGAAGCTATTTACCATACTGAATATTTACAAACAAAATTTAAACCTTTAGAAAGAGAAAAAAAATACGTTCTAACATTTATGTATCGCTTAGCTCCTTATTCAAAATTTGATGTAAATCGGCTAGGAGTTAAATTTGGAGAATGCCCTTTTTCTATGGATAAATCATATGGATTAATTAAACGTAAGAGACTACAAATTGCAAAAGGAGACTATATGGTAGATTTAGACAGCTCAAAACATTGGAATTCTTGGCAAAAAGCATCCTATAGTTTTGTAGCTACAGGTAAAGAAAATTATTTAACAATTGGAGCTTTTTATCCCGAAAGTGAAAAGTTTATAGAAATTGAAAGTAGGAAAAATGACGCCAATGTCTATGACCATAGAATTTGGTATTTTATTGATGATGTTATCTTAATCGAACATAAACAACCTTCTGTCTTTAATTCCTCTACAATGCTATTTTCGCAAGACCGAACTATTTGTTTTAGTAATTGACGAGGATTCAAACAAGATAAAAAGAGCATATAAATTTCATTACTACGTAACTTATTATTATATTTACACGTAAAAAAGACTATGGATACTAAACTTACACTTAGCCTAGACAAAGTAGTTATTGAAGAGGCCAAAATATATGCAAAATCTAATAAAGTTAGTTTATCTAAACTTATAGAAACTTATTTAGCTACATTAACAAGTAAATATAAAAGTGAAATAGAAATTACACCTTTGGTTAAAAGTTTAAGTGGAGTGATTTCTTTGGATGATGAGCTTAATGTCAAAAGTGATTATACTGACTTTTTAATTGAAAAATATAAATGAGTAGATTACTAATTGACACAAACATTGTTATTGACTTATTAGCTAACCGAAAAGAATTTTATACTGAAGCTTCAACCTTATTTTCTCTTGCAGACAAAAACATGTTGACACTAACAGTGTCTTCATTGACTTTTGCAAATACAAATTATATTTTATCCAAATTAAAATTAGAAAAAGAAGCTCGAATAATTCTTAGAAAATTTAAAGTTCTTGTAGAAACGTTATCTTTAGATGACAAAATAACAGAATTAGCACTTAGTGATGATAAATTTCCTGATTTTGAAGACGGTCTTCAATATTACTCAGCTTTGGAAAATAGGGTTGATCTAATAATTACAAGAAACAAAAAGGACTTTAAAAATTCTAGAATCCCAGTAATGACTGCAAAAGAATATTTAGCATTGAGCAAAGTCTAGAACTTGAATTTAGAAAGTATTTAAAATTTGGCTAATACAGAATGATAAAAAATAGGCGAAATCAAAATCAAAACTTAACAACCAGTTTTAGGTTAATTCTTCGAGCTGTTAAATAAGAAGGAATAGAATATTGGCGACCTGTTACGTCGGTAATCCAAGTATAATTAATGGTATTAGAAATGTCTAGTAAATTAAAAACTTCTAAAGAAAGCCACATTTTATCTATCTTATTAAAAACCGATTTTCGACTAAACTTGTCTCTGTCCGTATGATCTCCAATTAGATCTTTACTAAAACCAATGTCAACCCTTCTGTAAAAAGGAGTTCGCAATGTATCAGCAAATCGATCTTTTCCTGGAGGTCCATAAGGCAATCTAGAAC
>WFNC01000144.1 GCA_015488785.1 Flavobacteriales bacterium
AAAAAAGACAAGGCTAAAAATGAATATAAACATAGACCGGCATAAAAGTTAAGTTCGGTTGGCGGATCTCCTAGCGGAGCTAGCCAATCTCTCTAAACTTTCATTTTGTTCTATATTCACATACATTTAAAGGCCATTTAAATTGCGTATAAAATTCCAATTTTTTCCTTCTGTAGGGAAAGAGGCGGATAAGCATAAATATTATTCCACACAGCACAACAAAAAATTGTTACATCAACTTAAACCCCTCCAGCCTTCAATTTCTCAGCATTTTCTGCCATTTTCAAAGCTTCTAGCATTTCACCGATATCACCATTCATAAAATTAGACAAATTATACATCGTTTTGTTTATTCTATGATCGGTAATTCTTCCTTGTGGATAATTATAAGTTCTAATTTTTGCCGACCGATCCCCCGTTGAAACAAGTGATTTTCTATGTTCAGAACGTTCTGCATGCGCTTTATCTACTTCTGCTTGATACATTCTAGAACGTAAAACTTGCAACGCTTTTGCGTAATTTTTATGTTGAGAACGACCATCTTGACACTCCACTACTGTATTGGTAGGAATGTGCGTTAAACGAATTGCCGATTCAGTTTTATTTACGTGCTGACCTCCCGCTCCAGATGCTCTAAAAGTATCTTTACGAATGTCTTTCATATCAATTTTAAAATCAATTTCCTCCGCCTCAGGCATTACCGCTAGTGTAATAGCCGAAGTATGCACTCTTCCTTGCGATTCTGTATCTGGAACCCTTTGCACACGGTGTACTCCCGATTCAAATTTCAATGTACCATAAACTTCTTCTCCCGAAACCTCTATCGAAATCTCTTTGTACCCCGTAGTTCCTCCTTCCTGCGAATTAATCACAGAATATTTGTATCCTTTCTCTTTAAAATACATGGTGTACATTCTAAACACATCTTCTACAAACAAACAAGATTCATCTCCTCCTGTACCTGCCCTAAATTCCATAATAACGTTCTTATCATCATTTGGATCTTTAGGTATCAATTGCCACTTAATTTCTTCGTTTAATTCCGCCTCATGTTTAATTAGATCATCTAATTCCATTTTAGCCATTTCCTTAAACTCAGGATCGGTCTCCGTTTTTATAATTTCTTTTGAAGAAGCTATATTCTCTAACGTATTTTTTAAATCAAAATAAGACTTTACAATCGGCTCTAAATCTTTATATTCTTTAGTCAATCGAACATAACGCTTCATGTCATTAATAATGTCAGGATCTATAATTAGTTTCCCTACTTCTTCGTAACGAACGTTTATTAACTCTAACTTTCTCAATAAATTATTTTCACTCATATCTTATCTCTTTCTAATCAAAAAATTAATCTCTTCTTTATTCTTAGTTCTTGGGCGTTCGAGCGGGCTGTCCACTATATCTTTTTTGTAAAAAACAAAAAAGGATGCCGTTTCCATCCCTAACGCATAAAAATTGACTTCTATTTAAATTTAATAGACAGCATAAAATCTTAATACACGCACATTAAAAAATCTTAATAAAATTAGATTAAACAATCAATCCAATTCAAATACTCAAAACAAATAGCTTTTCAATTTTTGACCCTTTCTTTTTCTCAATACTGTCCTTGTAAAACAAACCGCTACCCAAAACAATCAACTTTTTTGTTTTCTTTAATCTTTCTTTCTATTCAAACACTAAGAATATACAAATGTACCTTTATCTGTTGTAATGGTCAATTGTTTTGTACTCGAACTTTCAACTCGTCCAACTATTTTTGCATCAACACCAAAAGATTGGCTTATTTCTATAATAGAATTCGCAATTTCTTTAGGAACATACAATTCCATTCGATGCCCCATGTTAAATACTTTGTACATCTCTTCCCAATCCGTATTCGATTCTTTTTGTATCAAATTGAATAAAGGTGGAGTCTCAAAAAGATTATCTTTTACAATGTGCAAATTATCAATAAAATGAAGAATTTTTGTTTGCGCTCCCCCACTACAATGAACCATTCCATTAATTTCAGAACGGTGTTTATCTAATATTTTCTTTACAATAGGAGCATAAGTTCTAGTTGGAGACAAAACCAATTTCCCTGCATCCAATGTAGCTCCATCAATGCTATCCGTTAGTTTTCTTGTCCCTGAATACACTAAATCTTTTGGAACACTTGCATCAAAACTTTCTGGGTATTTACTTGCCAAATAATGATCAAAAACATCGTGTCGAGCAGACGTTAGACCGTTACTACCCATTCCTCCATTATATTCGGTTTCATAAGTCGCTTGACCAAAAGAAGCTAAACCAACAATTACATTTCCGACCTCAATATTGGCATTATTTATTACCGCTGATTTTTTTATTCGAGCCGTAACGGTAGAATCAACAATTATTGTTTTCACCAAATCTCCAACATCAGCCGTTTCTCCTCCCGTAGAATGTATTTCAACTCCATGTTTTCGCAAATCAGCAAGTAACTCTTCTGTCCCATTAATCAAAGCAGATAGAACCTCCTTTGGAATTAAGTTTTTGTTTCTTCCAATCGTTGAAGAAAGTAAAATATTATCGGTAATTCCAACACACAATAAATCATCAATATTCATAATCAATGCATCTTGTGCAATTCCTTTCCAAACAGACAAATCTCCTGTTTCTTTCCAATACATATAAGCCAAACTAGATTTAGTTCCAGCTCCATCTGCATGCATTACAATACAATGCTCATCAGATCCTGTCAAATAATCTGGAACAACTTTGCAAAATGCTTTTGGAAACAATCCCTTATCAACATTTTTTATTGCAGCATGCACATCTTCCTTGTCTGCTGATACTCCTCTCAAATTATACCTAGAATCTTTGCTCATTGTGTTAAATTGGTTTATTTACTCAAAAAAAATAGCTTACTGTTTTGTTTAATCTCCCTTTCTGTCGTTGTAAAATCTTTCAGTAACCAGTTACAACAAGATTTTACTTCTAAGTCTTGAAAAAAACTTTAAATTTCTCAAAAAGCTAATTGCATTGCGGATCAGTTATTTATTAAATAAAAAAAAACACCCTACCGAAATGGATAGGATGTTTTAATCTTTTCAAAATGAATATTATTTACCTTCTTCTATTACTTCTTTTACACCTTCGGTTGGTGTTGGTGTTACAGGTTCAGCAGGAGCAGCTGGTACATAGTCTTCACTTATTACAGTAAACTGTGTACGTCTATTTCTTTGGTGAGCCGCTTCTTGCTCTTCTTTAGTTGACATGTTTTTTATTGTTTCACATTCTAAACCTGGTGCTCTTGGTACAGCTTCTCCCATTCCTTTAGCAACCATTCTATCAACAGGAATACCTTTAGACACTAAATAATCAACACAAGATTGAGCTCTTCTTTGCGATAAATCTTGGTTATAACTATCTGACCCTCTACAATCTGTATGCGCTTGTAATTCAATTACAATGTTTGGATTTTCAATAAGTGTTTCAAACAAGTGGTTAAGTGAATCTTTTGCATTAGTTTCTTCGTTAACTAACAACTCCGATTTATTGTATGCATATTGAACTTCTGGGAAATCAATAACTTTACCTTTTGTTGGTTGCATAAATACTTCTTCAATAAATCTTTTAGAAGCTTCTTCTCCTTCAGTAGTAAACTTAGTTTTAGCAGCTAAGAACTCACTTTTCTTAGTTTGTAAACCGTAGTTTGTATTTTTCTTAATAAAACGATTTCCTCCTTCTTCATCAAATATAAATTTACCTTCTTCATCAGTCGTTTTAATTATTTGAGATCCATCACTACCAACAAGTGTAATTGTAACACCAGGAATAGGTTCGTTTGTTTCTTTATCTTTTACATAAACTTCTAATAAAAATTTAACTTCTGGCAAACTAAAGTTATAAATATCATCTTTTCCTTTTCCTCCTGGTCTGTTAGAAGTAAAAAATCCTTTTTGATCTTTACCTTTTTCGAAAACAATACCGTAATCATCTCCTTCAGAATTCATTGGGTATTTTAAGTTCTCTACATTTCCCCATTTATTTTCTCCAGTGCTTTCAGCTTTAAATAAATCTAAACCTCCTAAACCTAAATGTCCGTTTGAAGAGAAATATAAAGTATTGTTAGCATCAAAGTAAGGGAACATCTCGTCTCCTGAAGTATTAATAGAAGGACCTAAGTTAATTGGTTCTCCCCAAGATTTTTCTCTTTTATTGTAAACAACATACCACAAATCTTTTCCGCCTTGCCCTCCTGATCGATCAGATGCAAATACCATTACTTTTTCTTTACTATCTAAAGCAGGATGACCAACTGTAATAGAGTCAGAACCTTCAGCTGTTCCTTTTAAACCTAAACTAACCGCTTCTTTCCAACCTTTACCAGATTGCTCTGCTTTCATTATATCACATCCAATGTTCTCTTTCTTTACAACAGGACATCTTGTAAAGTAAAGTACTTTTCCTTTTTTATCTAAAATAGCTGAACCTTCATTGGCTTCAGTATTTACTGTTGATAAAATAACTGGCTCTCCCCATTTACCTTTTTTATCTCTGGTTGTAATCCATAAATCCATAAAACTTTCTCCTGTTCTTAAATCTACACCATCTCCAGTTGCTCCATTTCTAGAAGAAGCAAAAATCATTTGCGTTTTTTTCTTATCACCCCAAGTTGGAGAAAAATCATAATTATCAGTGTTTAATTGTATTTCGTTTTGAACAACATGTTTTGTCGGTTCACTAATCCATCCAATTGCTTGTTTACAAGATTCAATTGACGTTTTAGCTTCTTTACTACTCGGGTTAATTTCTAAGTATTTTTCGTAATTTTTCTTTGCTTTTTTGTAAAGTGCTTGTTGTTTCTGAACATTAGCTAATTGAAGTAAAACTTCTGGATTTGTTTTATCATACTTCATTTTCAAAGCTTTCCCATAGTAGATTTCCGCTTGCTCTGGTTCAACTAAAAATCGATAGCTTTCTCCCAATTGAAATAGCATACGTGCTTTTTCATCTGGTTTAGCTTTAACCATTGCTTTTTTGTATTTTTCTGTCGCCGAATAAAAATTCTCATTCGTAAAATCTAAATCTGCTGCAACAGCAAAGTTTTTTTGAGCGTACACACCTTGACCAAGCATTAAAAATACTGAAACTAAAGTGAAAATTCTTAATAAATTCATATTGTATATATTATGTTTTATATTATTACCTCATCGAAAAAAAAGAGAGATAATAGATGCGAAAATAAACAATTATATTTATTTATCAACAATAATTGATAAAAAAGCACTTTTTAATTTCCTTTTACTAAAAAAAGTGATGCACTAATTAAAATATTATAAGCTATAAAACTCAACGAACACAAAAGCAATTAAGTAATTTATAGTTCTTTAACAATTATCTCTTTCTTATTTGTTAACAACAATTGAAATATTAATGTATTTTTGCGATTTAACACGTGGTATTTGCTGTTTAAATTCATAAAAATAGATGAATTACACGCCTTTACAATAACAAAAATAAATTTTAAATACATTATTATGAAAATATTTTGGAAATCATTCTTTGCTTCATCTCTTGCCTTACTTGTTATAGGCGGTTTTTTAGTTATTACGTTATTAGCAGGAATTGGCGCTATTTTTTCGGAAGCTATGGGAGGTTTTGAACCTAAAGAAAAATTTAAAGTAGAAGATAGTAGCATTCTACATATTCAATTCAAATCGCCAATAAGCGAAGTTTCATTTACCGAAATAGACAAAGGAAACATGCGGCTAAATAAAGCATTTGGCTTAAGGGACATTAAAATTGGATTGGAAAAAGCGAAAGAAGATTCAAAAATAAAGGGAATTCTAATAAACGCGGCTTCAATGCCTGCTGGAATGGCAACTACCGAAGAGGTTCGAAATGCAATATTAGATTTTAAAGAATCGGGTAAATTTGTAATTGCCTACGGAGAAACTTACACACAAAAAGCTTATTATTTGGCTACTGTAGCCGATAAAATTTATTTATATCCAGAAGGAATGTTAGAGTTTCAAGGATTGGGTGTGGAATATCTCTTTTTTAAAAATGCAATAGACAAACTTGGGCTAGATGTACAAATAATAAGAGGGAGCAACAACAAATTTAAAAGTGCTGTTGAACCATTTATGTATGACCAAATGAGTGAAGCAAATAGAGAACAAACAATGACTTACCTCAATGCACTTTGGGATCAAATGTTGGTAGGAATTTCTGATACGAGAGGAATTTCTAAAGCCCAATTAAACGAGATAGCCGATTCTGTTTATGTTCGTTCTGCCGAAACAGCTAAACAATATAAGTTAGTAGATGATTTAATTTATGAAGATGAATTATATGCCGAATTAAAAACGAAAGCCGAAATTAGTGAAGACAAGGAATTAAATTTACTACCTTTTCAAACCTATTGTAAGAAAGCTGTTAAAAAGCAAAAATTAGATTTACTCGAAAAAGACAAAAACATAGCCGTTATTTACGCTGTTGGAGGAATCGAAAGTGGAAAAGGTGCTGCAACTACAATTGGATCAGAAACAATTGCAAAAGCAATTAGAGATGCGCACAACGACGAGAACATTAAAGCAATCGTCCTTAGAGTCAATTCTCCAGGAGGTAGCGCATTGGCTTCTGATGTAATTTGGAGAGAAATGGTATTGGCAAAAGCTAAAATGCCTGTCATCGTTTCTATGGGAGACGTTGCCGCATCGGGAGGATATTATATCGCTTGTGAATCCGATCGTATTTTTGCTCAACCCAATACCATAACTGGTTCAATCGGTGTTTTTGGAGTCTTACCAAATGTTTCAAAACCGTTAAAAGAAAAACTAGGAATCACGGTGGATAGAGCATTTACAAACAGACCTTCTATGATGACAATCACGCGTCCTTTGACCGAACAAGAATACAATATTATACAAGAAGGAGTGGACGATATTTATTTAGACTTCAAGCAAAAAGTAGCCAACGGAAGACCAGGTTTAGACGTTGCAGGAGTCGATGCCATTGGACAAGGTAGAGTTTGGGCAGGAAGTGACGCTATCAAAATCGGTTTGGTTGACGAACTAGGAGGAATAGACGAAGCCATTGCTTATGCAAAAGAAAAAGCAGATTTGGAAGAAGCCGTTATTGATGTTTATCCAAAAAAGAAAGATGATAAGTTGATGGATATTTTAGAACAATTTGATATTGAAGCGAGCGTTTCTGTCACAAGTCCAGCCGTTCAAAAACTAAACAGTTATTTAAAAGCAGTAGAAAATGCAACGAAGATAGAAGGAGTTCAAGCTCGATTACCTTTCGATATTAATGTAAAATAATTGATTTAAGTAGATTTGGGCGTTTATACGGGTTATCCACTTGTAGTTTTTTGTGGTTAATAAAAGCTAAACTAACTTAAAAAGGAGCTCATAAAATCGCTCTTTTCAACCAAGTTTAGCTAAATTATTAACCACAAAAAAGCTACCGTTTCTACCCCTAACGCAAAAAGAAAAAATTCAAATTTAATTGAGATTAAGCAACTTGAATTCAGCAAACAAAATAAGAACTATAAATTAAAAGTAAAAACTAAATGCCAAGAATACTTACAGGAGTTCAAAGCACAGGAACACCACACTTAGGAAACATATTGGGAGCAATTCTTCCAGCAATAGAAATGGCAAACAAACCAGAGAATGATTCATTCTTGTTTATTGCCAATCTTCATACACTAACACAAATAAAAGATGGAGCGTTACTAAAAGAAAATACTTATTCAACCGCCGCGGCATGGTTGGCACTAGGATTAGATGTAGAAAAAACAGTATTCTATCGCCAATCTGACATTCCTGAAGTAACAGAACTTACCTGGTATTTGAATTGTTATTTCCCCTTTCAACGCCTAACGTTAGCCCACTCGTTTAAAGACAAAGCCGATCGATTGAGCGACGTCAATGCAGGGTTATTTACCTATCCAATGCTAATGGCTGCCGATATATTATTATACGATGCAGAGATTGTACCAGTCGGAAAAGATCAATTACAACATTTAGAAATCACCAGAGATGTAGCCAGTCGATTCAACCACCAAATGGGAGAAACATTGGTAATACCAGAAGCCAAAATAAGTTCCGACGCACAACTGATTAAAGGAACCGATGGAGAAAAAATGAGTAAATCGAGAGATAATTTCATCAACATCTTTTTACCAAAAAATCAATTAAAAAAAGTAATTAATAAAAATATAATTACCGACGACACCCCTTTAGAAGATCCAAAAGATGCAGAATCTTCAACAGTTTTTCAACTTTACAAACTTGTAGCAACTCCAGAAGAAGTTTCTTTAATGAAAGAAAACCTAGAAAAAGGAGGATACGGTTGGGGACACGCCAAAAAAGATTTGTTAAATGCAATTTTAACCCATTATGCAGCAGCAAGAGAACGTTACGATTACTATATGAACAACAAATCAGAATTGGACGAAATACTAACAAAAGGAGCAGAAAAAGCTAGATTAGTAGCCAACAATACATTGTCGAGAGTGAGAGAAAAATGCGGTTATTGATTAAGGATTATATTGTAAAATGTACTACGTATTATGTACAAAGTTTTTACGGAAAAATAAATTCATACCCATACTAAACTAAGTAGGGTTCACTGAAAAAGTCTAAAAAGCATATCATATGAGGCGAAAAAACGAAGCTGTATGCATATACTGCGAGTTGCAGGCAACGAAATAGGATGTGTTTTTTAGGCTAACGACTATTTAACTGCACTAAAATTCATAGTACAATAAAGAAAACCTTGCATTTTAAAGTCTAAAAAGTTACTAAAACAGCAGTACTACTGATTTCGAGTGTTTTTCAGTGAACCCTAAGTAGAACCTTTACAGAAGTTCTATACTATTTAATTTCTTCCAATTCAGCATTAAATAAACCTACCAAAATACTGTTTCCTTTGTCATCGACCATAAGGCCTCCATATTTGGCTTCTTCATATTTCTCTGCCGATCCTTCTTCAAAAAAATAAGATTCTGCACCTATGTTTATTCCATCATACAGTTTATTCGTAAATCGAATGCAATATTCTGAATCGGATTTAGGGAGTACGTTGGCTTGAAAACGTTTTTTTCGTGCTATTCCTTTGTCGTCAATTTCAATGACACAATATCCAGATTTTAGATTATCGCTTTTAATGTTTAATCTTCTATTTTCTCTAACGATTGCATAATCTAAGCGCATATAATCTCCCTGCATTAACGAACGAGGATCTACGGGGGCTAACTCTAAGAGAACCAACGTTCCGTTTGCTAAAGTTTCTTCTTTATGCAACAGTGACTTATTGAATAGTATTAGTAAACCCCCTAGATTCAAGAGTATTAGAATTGTTTTATATTTCTTCATTACGCTGACTTTTTGAAATTAGAAAATATAGTGCTAAAAATAATATTCCTGAACCAATAAGAATAACTGACTTTGTTAAAAGCGTAAGGTTTAAATCATAATAATATTGAAAAACAGAATAGGTTAAAGTAATTAAACCTAATATAAACCCTGTTCTGTAATTGACATAAAAGCTTAATAGAATTAGTAATATAGCTCCTAATATTGATGGCGAAAATGCGGTAATAGCTAAAATAACAGTAATAATTCCATAGCTAAAATATTGAGTTTTTGGTTCTGTTACTTCAAGTGTTTTCAATATTTTTGTCGTTACGAATATTATTATTACAAACAACATTAAGGCATACAGCCAGACAAAAGAGAAATCGAGATTAAATAAATGTCTTGTTCTAAGGACTCCTAATCCAAACAAGAAGGAAACGATTAATCCTGCTCTAATGGGATTAAATAATTTTGACAGCTTTCTATTTAGTGTAATAATCTTGGCTTCAAACAAGAAAAATAAGGACATTGCTGAAACAACTAATGCATTATAAATAAAAATTAAATTATGATTATCGCTAGAAATCATTAAAAGTGAAAACAAGCTAAAACAAACAACCAGAATAGAAACAAAAGAAAGAATATAGTTCTGTGTTAGAAAAAGAGTTCCAACGCCGATTAGAATAGCTAATAATGCGGCTACAGACTCTCCAGACCAAGACCCATAGAGAAACAAAAACAATCCTGCAACGTACAAAGTTATGCTTATTGTGTCGGTAATTATACGTTCTGATTTTTGATTTAGTAAAATAGATGCAACCATAAAAACAAGACCTGTAACAGCCATTGCTATTTCAGATTCATAAATTCCAGAAAGCATTAAAAAACCCAAAAAAGAAGTCGTACCCCAAAAACCACCAATAATTGACAATATTTTAATGCCTAAGCTAAGCGATTCTTTGTCTTTTCGATTGTATTCTTCCAAAATCGTTTCTTCATTGAAAACAATTTCTTGTTCAGACGAAGATTGAGCGACTTGCAATATTTGTTCTATCCTATTTTTCATCTTTCCATTTTTTTTGAAAAGTCATTAGCATTTTCACAATCAAAGTTGTACCTCCTACAATATAAACGCCTATAAAAAGAAACATTAGAAAATCACCTAAATGCGTTTTTTCGACTAAAAAGATTGTACTTACCGTTAACAAACTAAGCGGTATAATCGTCAGATATAAAAGCTGTTTTGTTTTTCTACCATAGTAGAAACCTAAGGTATAAAGTACTACCGAAATAAGGACTATTATAAAAAAATACTCTTCCCTAGAATTGAATATCCCCGATGATAAGGCTATTGTTACAAGACCGATAATAAACAAAGCTAAAATATTAGTAAACCAATTGGAAATACTATTTCCTAGCCTTCGTAAATACAGTGCAATTATAAAAAATGTGAAATTTCCAAGAATAAATAGACTAAAAATCATCATTTCGGGTAAATCAAGGGAAGCTTGATCTATATATAATCCAAATGTGAGGTTTATAAGTCCGATATAGAACAACCATAAAACACTAAAATTAGCCACAAACACCCAAATTGAAACTGCCATTGTCCAGCCCAGAAAAAAGTCGTAGGCATTGGCTCCTGTTTGATATATTTGTCCAAAAACGGCAAACAAAACCCCAACAAGCATTGTTGCTCCTGTAAGTAATATGTTCTTAAACAATTCTTTTATTTTGGAATAAACCGTTACTAAAACTAACGAAACAATTAGCATTTCTATCAAGCCTATTTTTATAAACTTATGTAAATCGCTCCAATTGTATGCAAAAAAGAATAAAATTCCCACTACAATAAAACCGACTCCTAGACTTAAAAAGAATAATGCTAAAAACTTTATCCAACTCTGTTTATTATTATAAACGTGCTGTTGGAGTGTTTTCGAAACATCGTTTTCATTCCAGTCACTGTTTCGACTAATGATGTGAACGTCTTCTTGACTAATCATCATATTCATCGTCAATTAAACGTTGTTTTATAACTTCTAAGTGTTTCATTTTATCGGATTGTCTCAATTTGATTGCCGATGCTGTAAAATACTTATGTGCTGTTAAAAATTTCACTTGAATTTCATCCCATAATCGATCACTATTTATTTTATTGTGGTCACGAAGTTCTCTACGCAATGTGTCTGAGATTTCGAAAAAATCATCTCTTCCTAAATAATCTAAATCGGCATCACAAATAATTTGCTCCAATAAGTTGTTTGGATTGTGCGGTATTCTAGTAGCGTAAATAAGTTCTTCAACTTGTTTTACTTGCTCTGGTGTGTATCCATATTTTGGTAATATTTCACTTGCCATTCTTGCACCTACGGGTTCATTGGCATCGTACTGTTCTACAAATCCAGCATCATGATAAGTAGCGGCAGATTTTAAAACAAAAATATCTTCATCCAATACTCCTTCCATTATTGCGATTCGCTCTATTGCTTCAACAACATCTAATGTGTGATGAATTCCGTGATAATGAAGACTTGGAGATAATTTATCTTTCAATACCTTCATAATATGCCTTTCTGCTTTTTTATAATTTATACTACTATAAATATGCAGGTTAACATAATCTTTAAATTTTTGATTCGGTACTGTACCTTCAGCATCTTTAGACAAATGAGGTTTTATACGTTCAATAAAATACATATCAATTTCCCCTTTGTTTTTTGCGGCTATTTTCCCTCTGTAGGTACAATTAAAATAAGGTTTTATTTGATCGTAAGTTGTTCCAGAAACATTTACTTTTCCTGGAACTCCACTCATTTCCATTCGTTGAGCAACATTTACGGTATTTCCCCAAATATCATAAGCGATCCGTTTTGTTCCAATTACCCCAGCAATTACATCTCCTGTGTGTAGTCCAATTCTTAGCTCCCAATATTGTTCGCCTATATCTTTCATTTTTTGTTGCATCACTTTCATGTATGCTTGAATTTCTAAGGCTGCTAAAACACTATTGACAGGATTCTCTTTATCTCTCAAAGGAACTCCCCCTGCTGCCATATAAGCATCTCCAATTGTTTTTATTTTTTCTATTTGATGCTTCTCTATTATTTGATCAAACTCTTTAAACAGTAAATCGAGTTGCGTTACCAATTCGATTGGTTTCATTTTTTCTGCAATTTTAGTAAATCCTTTTATGTCAGTAAACATAACCGTTACTAATCGATAATATCGAGTTCTTGCTTTTCCTTTATTTTTTAACTCTTCAGCAGTTTCTGCGGGTAAAATATTTAACAAGAGTTGATCTGCCTTTTGTTTTTCTATTTCTAGTTCAGCTTTTTGCTTTTCTATTTCAGCTTTTTGCTTTGTTATCGTTTTAGTTCTTTTCTCAACTAAGAATGTTAGTTTCCTTTTTTGAGACTTCATGCTACTAATTCTTATAATATAAGAGATGTAGAATATAAGTAAAATTGCAAATGTAAGAATGGTAATGAACCACCATGTTTTCCAAAATGGAGGAGTAATAATTAATTTTATTTTGGTAGGCTCTTTAGACCAAATTCCATCTGAATTAGCAGCCCAAACATTAAAAATATAAGTCCCTGGAGAAAGATTAGAATAATTTATTTGTTGCATATCTCCCAAGTCTAGAGGCGTTTCATAAAGACCTTCTAGCATTATTCTATACTTATTTTCTTTTGCATGTGTATAATGAAGTGCTGAAAACTTAAATGTAATATTGTTTTGTTTATATTTTAATTTTAATTCGCTTAGATAAATAGTAGAACCAATTGAATCAACAACATTTTTTATCGAATTATTGAACAACAAAATATCTGTAATAACGACATTTGGAGCTTTTGTATTTTGAATAATTTTTGATGGCTCAAACACATTCAATCCATTTATACCTCCAAAATATAACTTTCCTGATCTCCCTTTATGAAAAGCACCAAGGTTAAACTCGTTACTCTGTAATCCATCATTTTCAGAAAAATTTTGAAACTTATTGCTTCGAATATTAAATCGAGACAATCCAAAATTTGTACTCATCCAAATTAACGAATCATTTTCTCTCAACAATCCATAAATAGCATTATTAGCTAATCCATCATCTTCAGTATAACTTGTAAAAAATTCATTGTCTTTATTCAATTTATTAAGCCCTCCTCCATAAGTAGCTATCCACAGGTTATCGTGATTTCCCTCTATAATAGACAAAACCATGTTATTACTAATCGATAAGGTATCTTCACCTTCACTTGTATGGTTTATAAATTGATATAAATTATTATTATCAGCATCTCTAACTCCTTTACAAAGACCTCCTCCAGCCATTCCAATCCAAAGTATTTTATTTGTATCTACAAGTATGGTTTTGCTGTCATAGTTTGGTAAACGATACATTCCTGTATCTAGGGCGCTATAAAGTTTACATCTTAATGAATCTAAGCCAATTTTCACAACTCCTTCATTACTTGCCAACCACATATTATTCTCTTTATCAAAATAAATATCGTTAACTCTTTCGTTGTTTTTAAACGATGATTCATTACAAAAGTTTGGGTCTAAATAAGCTCCTGTTTCTTGATTAAAAAGAAAAAGTCCTTCGTCTGTTCCAACCCATATTCTATTGTAAACATCTTTGTTTATAGAAAATACACTTTTCTCTCCTTTTCCATTTGTATAAGGATAATGTTGATAATCATTTGTTTTAATGTCAATCGCTGTCATTCCTCCTTTTGTTCCAACCAAAACTTGAGAAGAATCTTCATAAATACTCCAAACATTTTTATCTAATAAACTTTTAGAATCTCCAAATTTATAATTGTAATGTTCAAAAAACTGTTTGATTGGGTCATAATAACTAATTCCATCTTGCGTTCCAATCCAAATTGTACCATTCTTATCTTCTTGAATAGAGTTAATAATATTATTAGAAATTGAATAATTATTTAAGTCGCTATGAATAAAATTTTCTCGTTTAAAATTCCCATTTTCTTTTGTAAAAATATACAATCCATTGCCATTTGTTCCTAAAAGAATTTTATTCTCTTTTACTAAAATAGATCTGGTAAAATTTATATTATTTCCATTTACAAAATTAGGAATAGAGATATTATAAGTCGTTTTATCAATTATATTTAGTCC
>WFNC01000145.1 GCA_015488785.1 Flavobacteriales bacterium
ACTCCCGATCATTTAGATCGATACGATTACAAGATGGATAATTATGCGGAAAGCAAACTCCGCATACTTCAAAATCAAACAGCGGATGATTTTTTCATTTACAATAAGGATGATGAATTAATTAATTCAAAAATAAAAAGCAAAAATATTAGAGCTAAAACTTATGCCTTTTCTATCGAAGAAGAATTAACAGAAGGTGGATGGCTCGACAACGAACAACAAATAAATATATTAATCAACAACAACAAACAACAACAAACAACAATGTCTATCTACGATTTAGCCCAAAAAGGGAAACACAATGCCTACAACTCTATGGCATCTGGGATAACTGGAAATATCCTCAAAATAAGAAAAGAGCTAGTAAGAGAAAGTCTCTCCGATTTTCAAAGTATTGAACATCGTTTGGAATCTGTAGTATCTGTTCACGGAATAGAATTTATTAACGATTCTAAAGCTACAAATGTAAACTCAACTTGGTATGCCTTAGAAAGCATGGAAAAACCTACAATTTGGATTGCAGGAGGTGTTGATAAAGGGAATGATTATACGATGCTTCACGCTTTGGTAAAACAAAAAGTAAGAGGGATTATTTGTATTGGAAATGACAATTCTAAAATTCATTCTGCTTTCAATGATGTGGTAGAAGATATCTATGATGCGTCATCAATTGAAGAAGCTGTAGGTTTATGTTACCGTTTAGCCAAAAAAGGCTATAATGTTTTATTGTCGCCAGCTTGTGCTAGTTTCGATCGTTTCGAAAACTATGAAGACAGGGGGAATCAGTTTAAACGAGCAGTAAGAATGCTGTAGTTTGAAATAAGATTGTAAAGTTGTAATTCACTTATCTTTAGTTTGTTGTAGTTTTATTGTTTGCTTATTTGACTAAGGATTTAGGTAAAATAGCTAATGCTAATTCCATGTGAAGGTGTAGTTTTATAGAAAAAAGAAGGATGAAAAATTTAAGCGTATTATTACTAGTCGTATTATTGTCGTCTTGTGCATCAAATAGAAATGTTGTTCAAAGCGGTTTTTTGCAAAAAAGGAAATACAAAAAAGGATATCACCTGTCTTTTAAAAAGAAAGTTAAAAATGATAGAATAGAACATTCAGAAGGTATTTTAGTTGAGGAAATTACAAAACAAAAAGCCTTAGAATCTAAAACAGAATCTTTTGTTGTTGATAAAGAAAGTGAAATAAAAAAAGAGGAGGTAACTTCTGAACCTCAGTTAATTTCTAGTTTAGAAACGATTGATTATTCAGTATTGTCTGCATTAGAGAAGGCTGCATTATTGTCTGATACAATTAAAGAACCTTCTGTAAATGTTGATGAAGATGAAAAAGTCTATGTCAAAAAATGGGATATTGTAACCTTGATTGGAGGTGGAGTTGGAGCGGTGTTTTTAGCTTTGGTTTTTGGTTTGTTCGGAGCGGTTGATGTCGTTCCTGTATTGTTGATTATTGGTGCAGTATTTTTTATTCTAGGACTTGCAGCGATTATCCTCGGTATAGTACTTTTACATCGTAGATTTATAGCTCCTAAAATGAAAGTCGCTAAAGCTAAAAATTTAGAAGAAAGAAAAATAAGAGAGGCTGAAAGAAAAGTACGTGATGCCGAAGAAGCTTCAGAAGCTAAAATTGAGAAAGAGAATATTGTGTTAAGTGACGAAGAGCTTAAGCGAATTGAGATTAGAAGTAAAAAATGGTATTTAGCAAGAATTCTTAGTTCTGTTTTTACAACATTAACGTTGTTTTTCCCTTTTTTCGTATTTCCTGCTGCTGTTTATACGATTATGGTAATGAATATTGAACGTAAAAATGAAAAGAATTGGGTTCGAATATCAGCTATTTTTAGATTGATATTCTTGGCTCTGTTTGCGTTTGTAGGTTTTGCCGTTTTCGCTGCCTTTTTAGAATATATTGGCGTTTTAGTTTAATGCTATTTTTTCTATTGTTATGTTGGAGAGTATGCCTTTTTTCATTTTGAATGAAGATCTTCTAACTTCCGCTTGTATAAATCAACAATCTAATA
>WFNC01000146.1 GCA_015488785.1 Flavobacteriales bacterium
GACGATACAATTGATTCGGAAGTGCAAGAAGTTGTTCTTGACAATACTTCGAATGTTGAAACTCCAAGAGTTTTGGAGGAAGACAAAAGAGAAGAGGTAGATAACGTTAGCAATGACGATGCATTTGATTCAGAAGCGCAAGAAGTTATTGTTGACAATACTTTGAATGTTGAAACACCAAGAGTTTTAGAAGAAGACAAAAGAGAAGAGATAGAAGACGTTAGCAATGACGATGTAATTGATTCAGAAGCGCAAGAAGTTGTTGTTGACAATACTTCAAATGTTGAAACTCCAATAGTTTTGGAGGAAGACAAAGAAACTGTAGTAGAAGAAGAGGATGTTATTACTGAAAATACAGAAGAATCAAACACATCGGAAATTATAGAAAAGCAAGTAGAAAGTTCTCCTGTTGAGAAAAACAATACAAAATCGACCAATTTTAGTGAGGTAAACAAAAGCACAGAAAGTGTTTACTATTTAGATTTGGGACTTTATTACGGAACTGTACCGACTGCGATCGCTGAAGCTATGTTGTTAAATAAAGCCGCAAAAGTAAAACGAAATAGAATTAATGCTTCGGCTACTCAATATTATTGTGGTGTCTTTTTAACTAAATCGGAAGTAGAAAAAGTAAAAGAAAGTTTTAGTAACAAAGGGTTAGAAGATGCAAATATTGTTGAAATAAAACCCAATTCAGCATTTATTTTAATGGAGAAAGATGGAAAAAAAGAAACTGAAATAGAGGAAAATATAGAAATTCTTGAAGAAGAAGAAGAAGAAGAAGAAGAAGAACCTTCAAGTTCTATTTCAGATGGTGAAGCTGTTAATACAAACTTAATTTACCGAGTTCAAGTTGGTACATATGAAGGTACGATGCCTACAACTACAAGTCAAGCTATTTTGGAACTAGGTTATTTAGGAATTGAAAAAGTTGTTATAAACAATAAGGGAACTTATTACTGCGGTAAAGTAAAGTCAGTAGAAGAAGCTTATGAATTGAAAAGTAAATTCGTTCAGAAAGGAGTAATGGAGTCTAAGGTTGTGGCATTCTTAGGTGATAAAAAAATAAGCTTACAAGAAGCCTCTCAAATCTCGAATTAAATTTAGAACTTACTAAATCATACAGATAGATAATATAGCAAAGCCTAGCATTATTTTATATAAAGTATTAATCTTGTTAAAATGACGGGGAGTTTTTGCATTGATTAATATCCCGATGCTAACCATAATTATTGCTATCGAAAAATAGAAAAAATAAGAAATTCGATTGGGTATAACTGAAGGTAAATTAACAGTTATGAGTAAAATAGTTATAATCATTAAGAGTAAAATCAAGTATTTAGTCTTTCTTATTCCAATAACAATAGGAATAGATTGTTCTCCTACAATTAAATCACCCTTTAAAGAAATTAGTTTTTTTATAATCTCACGCGTAAGTGTAATCGCAAAAATAAATCCACTGTATAGGATAAAGGTATAGTTTATTGTTTGATAAAGAAAACTCAAACTAATAAAAGGCATTATAGTTAAAACTGAAGCCGTAAACTCTCCTAGAAAGTTTAACTTCCTCAAACGATGTGAATAATACCAAAGTAAAAAGGAAAAAAGAAAGTTAAATAGAAATACTTTTAAACCTAAGAACAAACTAAAGCTTAAGCCAAGTATAACAAACAAGACATAAGCATTTATACAAGTTCGTTTGCTTATTATTCTTCCAAAAATGGTTTCGTTAGGTTTGTTTATAATGTCTTTTTCAAAATCATAAAAAGCATTGATAACATACCCCGCTTGTATAAAAAAAGAAATGGCTATTATTTCGTAATACAATTCAAAATCACTTAAAACTTGTTGCCAACTTGCTCCAGAATCAATATTCAATAAAAAAACAGAAGAAAGAATTAAAGCAATACCAACCAACAAAACATTGTACCATCTAACTAAAGATAATAAAGCTATAATTTTGATTATTGTTGTAGATTTTGAACTAGAATTTGGCATTTGTGTTCTAGTTTTAGAACTTATGAATTACCGCAAGATCGTATTTAGCTAATTTCTTTTGCGCATTCTCCATGTCTTCCGTAAATCCTAAAATAAATCCACCTCCTCCAGAACCACAAAGTTTTAAGTAGTAAGCATTCGAATCAATACCTTCTTGCCAAAGCTTGTGGTAAAGATTAGGAATCATAGGTTTAAAATGTTCCAAAGCCAGCTTAGACAAATTCTTAACATTAGACAATAACGACTTTTTATCTTCTTCCAAAAAGGCATTAATACTTGCGTCGTTATATTTTTTGAATTGATTTCTTATCATATTTCTAAACCCTTCTTCTTTCAAACGGTCTAAAAAATGTTCCACCAACGGTTGAGTTTTTCCAACTGTTCCTGTATTCAATAAAAAGATAGCTCCTTTGTTTTCTTTTTCTAATGGTAATCCAACCGTATTTAATTCTGACTTAGACTTAATTAGGATAGGTAAATTCAAATAGCAAATTAAAGGATCTAATCCCGAACTTTTACCATGAAAATAACTTTCCATCGTTCCAAAAATCAGCTTCAATTTTAGAATCTCTTCATTTGTATTTCCTTCTAATTTTTCGGTAGAATATTTATCGTAAATTGCCGCAACTAATGCTCCCGAACTTCCAACTCCATATCCTTGTGGTATCGAAGAGTCAAAAGCTATTCCTTCATCTAAGTCTTGTTTGAAACGAGAAAGGTCTAGTTGGCAAGGAATTTCTTTTTTTGTTTGTAAAAGAACTAAATGAGTGTAAAATTTAATCAATTCCGAATTAGATTCAATAAAATCGGGTTGATTATTTGTGTCAAATATAAAAGAACCTTTGTAATTGTTATAAGGAATAGATAACCCCATCGAATCTTCGATAATTCCATATTCTCCAAATAGCAAAATTTTGCCGTAAAATAAAGAGTCTTTTAATGAATTTTTAATCTTACTCATTCGTTTTTAGTTGATTACGAAATCAAATATACGCTTTATTTTTGAGTATAGATTCTATCGATGTTATTTAATTCTTAAATTTCATTTATTACAACGTTCAACAGCATTACTAAAAGCTTCTTGTTGTTCTTTTGTCATTGTTTTATAATCCCAAATTGTATTACATTTTTCTATTGTTTCCTTATTCAATTCCTCTTCGTTACACCCACAAACAGAATAAGCATAATTAAGTTCTGAATTATTTTTTTGAGCTAAATATTCTTCCAGTACAGCGGTTTCTTTACAAACTTTCAACGAATATAGATAGGCAGTTAAATCTCGTTTGTTTTGTTTTAATTCTTCAATTTTTTCATCGCATAACTTTTTATATTCTTCATCTGTTTCCGAAAACAAAGCACAGTCACAAGTCGAAACCTCTATTTCATATGTTTGACTTTTTATGCAGTCTAAAAGTAGGTTACTATTCTCTTTTATTTGCTCTTCGCTTAGACTGTCGTTAAAAAACACTTTGTTACATTCTTTCAAAGCCACTATGTCAGATACATTTATACAGTCACAAATGGAAAGTTCAGCATCTTGATTCTTCTTTTCCTTTTTAGGACATTCGGCAAGTCGTTTTATGTTTTCTTTTAGCGTTTGTTCACTAATTCCACTGTAATTAAAATTTTCATCACAAGATATTGTCATGCCTTTGTCTTTAGACGAAATAGAGGCACAATCACAAATAGATGGATATCGGCAGGTCTCTAGTTGAGTATCGTAGTTCGCTTTATCATCTTCACTCATAAAATCATAATCATAAGTCTGTGCACATATTTTTTTCTGAGCATTGTTTTTCCACGACGCGTGATGACAGTCGCAAACTGTTGGGTTTTCGTAAACGGGGAGTTTTGTTGTATCTCCTTTGTAATCTACATCGTCGTAATAGTAATCTTGACTATAAGTAAATAAGCTGTTTAGTAAAAGGAGTAATAAAAATAGATGTTTCATATTGAATAATCTTTCGTTTTTTGTAGTCTAAATTTTATGTGTTGAAAAGCTATTTGAACAATCAATGATAATTCTAAAAAGAAAATAGCTAGTGCATTTCAGTTTTTAAAATCACCAAATTCAAGTCAAAATTAAATAGCATAGATTTAATGTTACTCTCTTTTTTGTTTGTAACAAGCATGGTGTATCCAATAATCTCGTCATTATCATCTTTTACTTCTGTCAACTCACCAAAACTAGGTTTAAAAACAGTAGCACTTAAATCGTGGTCGTATAACCAAATATCAACTAATTCTTCGGCTATTTTCTCTGTGTTCAAATCATTGTATTGTCTAATGTATTTTACAAAATGTAGAATCGTATGAAATAATTTGTCCTTATTATTTACCTCATTTTCTAAAGCATAATTAAAACGATTGTACAAATCATTATTAACTTCCATATCTACGGCTGGATTTCCACTTTCGTACAATGGACTTTGTAAACTAAAATAGTCAAACAAATCTTTTTCTTCGAGCGACAATTCCGTCGAAAAAAGAGTCGAAACATCTTTTAATTTATAATTGGGGTAATAACTAAATTTATTTTCATAAAGCGTAGTCACTTTTAATGCATTTTCTAAAGTATAAATATGTATCATATCGTAAGTATGATACAGCTTAGATTTGTTTATTTCTTGCTTTTTTAAAGCGATTTCCCCATTAACAACCGATAAAGAACTGTCGTAATTTACTTTGGATTTAGCTTTGTTTCTAACCAATAATTTTCGCTCTAAGTATAGTGTATCTAAATCATAAAACAAGGTTGGTTTGTTGATAACTAGCTCGTTAAATGAATATGGTGTGTAATTTCCCTTTAGTTTTGTAATGATATATGAAGAAATACTATCTTTAATTCTAGCCGTATTTCGCTCTTTTGTTTTTAGTATTTCTCTACTATTGTCATACCTATTATAGTTACAACCAATCATCAAGATTCCCAAAGTATAAATCAAAAAAAACTTCATAGATGTAAAAGTAGAGATTAATAATAATTTACCTAAAGATTTATCGACCTTTATTTTCAACTTTTCGATGCTCTGATTTCAAAAGCAATACTTTTCACTCGTTTTGTGACTTGTGTCCCAACTTTTTCGGTCAAAACCATATTTTTTGCAACAGGAGATTCAAATACTTCTTGCATATTTTTGATTGCTCCCATCGGAATACCTAAATCAATACACTGTTGAATTAGAAAATCTCTTTCAAAATTTTTGATTGCCTTTGAGAATATTACCTGTAATTCTGTTCTATTTTTAACTCGATTTTCATTGGTTGCATAAAGAACATTACTTGCTGTTTCTGGAAGATTAACCAATGCACAAAGCCTTGAAAACTGAACGTCAGAACCAATCGCTAAGACCAATTCTTTGTTGTCTTTAGTTATAAAAACGTCTCCATAAGGAGCTATATTAGGATGTAAAGAGCCAATTCTTTGTGGGGTTTTCTCGTTCATCAACCAGTTGGTCGCTTGATTTGCCAACGAACTTATGGCGGCTTCTTCCAATGACGTAGTTACTAAAGCACCTTCATTTGTCTGTTGCCTTTTTAATAATGCGATAAGAATCCCTTCTTTCAATTGATGTGCCGCCAAAATATCCATCAGTGCCAAAGGCATTTTTGTCGGCGGAGAATCTTTCTGACCATTCATATACATATACCCACATTCAGCTTGTAATACAACGTCAAAAGCAACTCGATTTGGAGTACTTTTAAATCCATTCAATTGAGCATATATAATTGTTGGATTGTTTTCTTTTATCGACTCATAATCTAAGTTAAATTTTTCAGCTCCTCCTTCCTTAAAGTTACAAATAAGAATATCAGCTTCACTTATTAATCGCATCATTTGAGCATATTCATCTTTGTTACCATAGTCAACAAA
>WFNC01000147.1 GCA_015488785.1 Flavobacteriales bacterium
GCAATAGAAAAAATTGCTGTAAGTATCGTTTTTAATAACGATTGTGCAGATAATACTGACGCTAAAATTTCGTTTGGCACGTGATCAGAAACATCAGCTGTTAGAACAGGTTTTCTAAGGTTTTCCATTAAATATACCCCAATAAAAGCAAGCAAGGATAAAACCCAGTAATTAGACTCAAAAAACAATCCTGAAATTAATCCAAAAGACAAACCTAAAAGTAAGGTTATATTCGCTATTTTAGTATTGCTTCCTTTAATTTTTGATGCCAACTTAGAGGCTTTAGAATTGAGTAAGAAAATAACGAAATAAAATACACCTATAAATAAACCATTTCTTTTTGTAAAAGCGACATCCATTAATAAAGGCAAAATAAGAATTACATTTAGCATTAAAAGTTGTATGTAATCTTTGATTGACTTTAAATAAGCAGAATGAACAGCTGAAGAACCAATGATTTTCAACACCTTAGCTTGTTTAAAAATCACTAAAAAGGATTTAAAAGTCAGTGCTATTTTTTTCTTTTGTTTCTTCGGTTTGATTTGATCTATTTCGTTTGGATAAGAAAGAATTAAAAGTAAATTTAATAAATAAGGAACAATGGAATATAAAAAGATGTTTTGATAAGTTCCTCCATAGAAAACAATTATTCCTGCAATTAAAGAAGAAACCGCTGATCCCTTTTGAGACCAAGAACGTGTATGACCATAATAATTCTTTTTTTGATCCTCCCAATCATTTAACTTTAAATAAGCCATAATCATTGCTTTGTGTGAGCCCGATCGAAAAGCATCACCAACACCATAAGCTATAAAAGCGATAAGAAACCACCAAAAATCAACAGCAAGAAAAAAGATATAAAACGAAATTATATAAGCAACAAATGAGGTTATCAGTGCTTTTTTTCGACCATAAGTATCGGCAATTATTCCAGATGGTAATTCAAAAACATTAATGAAAATTTCTCTTACAGCATACAAAACGCCTATTTGTGTATATGTCAAGCCTTTGTGCGACAGAAACAATATAAAAAAGGCTTCAAAAAAGCGTAGATTTTTTAAAAATCCATAAAGACTAAATTTATAATATTGTTTTTCTTTAAAAATAGCCTCCATCTTAAAATTCAATCGTAAATGTATGTTTAGAGGGGACAAAAGAATAAGCAACTTCCCAATGGTGTTGATCTGCAATTTTTTTAACAATTGCCAAACCTAGTCCATTCCCCTGCTGATTTTGATTTGATTTTGCAAAGCGGTTAAATAATTTGTCTTTCGAGATTTCTGGTTTATCACTTGAATTTGAAATACGAACTTTATTTTTGATCATTTCAATTTGGACATTACCATTTTCAATATTATTTTGAATGGCGTTTAAAAACAAATTACTAAATAAAATTTCTGTTAAGTTTTTATTAGCTTTTACAGATATATCTTTATCAATTTTTAATGTAAAATTTATTTGTTTACTCTTCGCTTGTTCCGTAAAGAATACAACTTGCTTTTCTAATATGTTTTTCAAAGAACATTCTTCCAGATCTAATTCTTTGTTTCTATCAATTTTTGAAAGGATTAATAAATTCTTATTGAGTTTTATCAATCTGTTAATATTTCGATTGATGGCTCGTATTATTTCTGTTTGTCCTTTTGTAATATCCTCTCGTTGTATCAATAAATCTAATTTGCTTCTAAATATAGCTAAAGGAGTTTGTAATTCGTGAGCTGCATTGTCGATAAACTCCCGTTGACTATTATAGATTTCAACATTTTTTCGAATCAATTTTTCTACTGAATCATTCAAACGATTAAATTCTTCAATATTTGAAGTGTTAAAATGAGGTACAACATCTTTGTCGATTTCAAAATTTTCGATTTCATTGATTAGCCGATAAAAAGGTTGCCAAATCCGTTTTGACATAAGACTCGTTATCATCATAATTCCTATGAGTAACAAAGCAATTAGAATTACAAAAAGAATAGCGATACTAATTAACAAATCTTCAGACTCTAGCAAACTAATCTTTTCAGAATATAAAAACGGTTTATTCTCAATTTGTATAGCACTATAAAACACCCTGTATGGCTCGTCTTCTTGTTCCATTTCGCTAAAAGCAATAGTACTAAAAATAGAATCCTTTTGAAGCGGTATTGTTTTTAAAATTAGATTATCGGGGTTATAAGAATTCCAAATTGCTATATCATTGATTTTAAAATTAGGCAGTATTTGGTTGTCAAATCGTTGTTTATTTAACTGCAAAGTTTCATCCGCATCATCCAAGTATAATTTTTCGGTCACGAAATAAAAAATTGGCGACACAATAAAAAAAGTAATAATCGAATAAATTAGATACGTTTTTTGAGTTTTATGTAATAATTTTCTAGTCATTCTTGATATTTATAACCTAATCCGTAAACGGTTTTAATGTAATCATCACTTCCTGCTTTTTTGAGTTTTCTTTTTAGATTTTTGATGTGTGCATAAACAAAATCGTGATTATCGAGCATATCCGCCATATCACCAGAAAGGTGTTCTGCAATTGCACTTTTAGAAAGCACTTTGTTCTTATTGCCAATTAAGAATAAAAGTAAGTCAATTTCGGTTTTTGTTAAGTCAATTTTTGATTTATTAACCGTTACAGCTTTTGATAATAAATTGATTTCAATCTCATTATGAACTAAAATATTATTGCCTCCGAATTGTTTTCTTCTAATTAAAGCTTGAATTCTGACTAATAATTCAGAAAGGTGAAATGGTTTTACTAAAAAATCATCGGCTCCCAAATTAAAACCTTCAATTCGTGTGTCTAAGGTGCTTTTTGCAGAAATTATGATAACTCCATCTTCTTTATTCGTGTTTTTTAATTCTCTTAAAATCTCAAAACCATCACCGTCTGGCAATGACAAATCTAATAAAATACAATCATATTGATACATTGCTATCTTTTCGAAAGCACCTTTAAGATGAGCTACAGGTTCGCACAAAAAATCATAACCATTTAAGTATTGCTGAATGCTTTTAGATAATTCAAGTTCATCTTCTATGAGTAGTATTTTCATCCCGTAAATTTACATTACAATTTTGAATTAATTTTGAATATCCTATTTAAAAAAATTATGTTATCTTTTTGAATGTTCGTATGATTATTTTTCTACAAAAAAAACGGTAAATAGCCTAAACGATACTCAAAGCAAAAATCCTTATAAAGAGGAGGTGCTTCATTTTTCTAGTCATATTTCGATACTCTATTGCTATAACTTTTTACTCTATCAAAGTTTCGATAGCATCATGCATTTTGGAGCTAACTAAATCTTCTATTTCCTTAGAGTCAATCTTTAATGTTTTTAACGTTTTAGGCTCTTCGTAACTATTGAAATTCTTATCTTTATTTAAGTCAACTCCTAAAGTTAGACTTACCAAATTAGTATTGGAAAGTAACTGATAATTCAACAGCGTTTTATCTTTAAATTCATACGTCTTTAATTCCTTGTCTTGAATGTAGTACACAAACAAAATATTATTGTCTTCGGTATTCAATTCTTTATCCTCGTTAGAATCTTTATTGACTCC
>WFNC01000148.1 GCA_015488785.1 Flavobacteriales bacterium
TCTTCGATATAACAAAGAAAGACCTTATTCCTAAGCAAGCAACATTTTATTATTTTTTATACTAAAACTGATTTGTTAATTTCCTGCTGAGTAGTAACAAAATAATAACTTGTGCGTAAAAAAGACAAAGCTAAAAATGAATCTAAACATAGACCGGCATAAAAGTTAAGTTCGGTTGGCGGATCTCCTGGCGAATCTAGCCAATCTCTCTAAACTTTCATTTTGTTTTATATTCACATCCATTTAAAGGCCATTTAAAATCCGTACAAATTTTCAATTTCTCTTTCTTTTGGGAAAGAGGAGGATAAGTATAATCATTAAAAACAAAAAAAATATCCTTTTTACGAAAAATTAAATTCATACCCACATCAAAACCTGTAGAACCAAAATAGAGAACTTTAAAACTCGTTAAAAATTTCTTTTTCAAATTTTCCCAACCGACTGAAAGGAGCTCATAAATCCAGATTAAAAAAATAAGAAAAAACGAATAAAAGCTAATTGGTTTGAGTGAATACCCAAATCAATCAGCTTTTTGGACTTTTGAATCTTTCTTTTCTCCAATACTGTCGTTGCAAGAACTTGTAGTAACCCGTTACAACAAGTTTTTGCGCCTAAGTCTTGAAAAAAATAAATTTTTCAAATTTCCCCAACCGACTGAAAGGAGCTCATAAGTCCAGATTAAAAAAATAAGAAAAAACGAATAAAAGCTAATTGGTTTGAGTATATTTGTAAATTACAAAAAAGGAAACTATATGAATAATTACGTTGTGATAATGGCTGGAGGAATTGGTAGTCGGTTTTGGCCGATGAGTAAAACCAACAATCCAAAACAATTTCACGATGTTTTAGGTATAGGAAAAACCCTTTTGCAAATGACTGTTGAGCGTTTCTCAAACATTTGTAATATCGAAAATATTTATATTGTTACCAGTAATGATTATTTTGATCTTGTAAAAGAACAAATTCCAGCACTAACGGATGAACAAATAATATTGGAACCAAGTCGTAAAAATACAGCTCCTTGTATTGCTTATGCTTCTTACAAAATATATAGTAAAAATAAAGATGCTAATATAATTGTAGCTCCTTCTGATCATCTAATCTTAAAACAAGATGAATTCGAAAAGTCGATTAAACTAGCGATTGAACAAGCAGAGCAAGGAAACTTATTGGTTACCTTGGGAATAAAACCAAATAGACCAGATACAGGTTACGGTTATATTCAGTTTTTGAACGATGAAAATACCATTTCTAAAAACATAAAAAGAGTTAAAACCTTTACCGAAAAGCCAAAATTAGACATGGCTAAACAGTTTATAGAAAGTGGAGATTTCTATTGGAATTCGGGGATGTTTATTTGGAAAGCTAGCAGTATAATTGCTTCTTTTAATCAATATTTGCCAGACGTACATTCGTTGTTTAATAATGGACTAGAAAAATACAATACTGAGGATGAAAAGGAATTTATAAATGACATTTACCCACAATGTAAAAGTATTTCTATTGACTTTGGTATAATGGAAAAAGCCAACAATGTTTTTGTTTTGTTAGCTGACTTAGGTTGGAGTGACCTCGGAACTTGGGGTTCTTTGTACGACCATATCGACTTGGACCAAAAGAAAAATGCCATAGTTGGAGACAAGGTTGTAACCTACGATTGTAAAGACAATATAATTATGATGCCAGACAACAAATTGGTTGTAGTAGAAGGTCTTATTGATTATATTGTAGTAGAAAGCAACAACACTTTATTGGTTTGTAAAAAACGAAGTGAGCAAAAAATAAAACAATTTGTTAACGATATAAAAGTCAAAAATCTTGGTGACGAGTTTGTCTAGTTTTTTGTATTTTTTAGTGAACCCTACTTAAGCAAAAACTAATTTTGTATTTTTTACAAAAAAATGAATTGATCCCCACATCAAAACCAATAGCCCCACTTTTTTTTGCGTTAGGGGTAGAAACGGCATCCTTTTTTGTTTTTCACAAAAAAGATATAGTGGATGACCCGCTCGAACGCCCAAAAGATTATCTTGTTTAAATTACGATTATAAGACTCGCTGGGTTTTTACAAAAAAAAGATGATTACTTAACAAACTAATAACATTCAATCTAGAATCTATACGTACATTTGCGCCCAATTTTAATCGAAATGAAAACAGGAACAAGTAAAATTAAGCTCGCATTGTTTGCGTCTGGAGGGGGAAGTAATGTTCGTAATATTATCGCTCACTTTCAAAATGATTCTTCTGTTGAAGTTTCTATTGTGTTGGCTAATAATGTAGATTCGGGAGCATTGGTACACGCTTCTAATGCTAATATTAAAAATAAATGGTTTACAAGAAATGATTTTTTTGAGACTGATGTTGTTTTATCTATTCTTAAAGAAGAGAAGATAGATTACATTATTTTGGCTGGCTTTTTATGGAAAATACCCGAAAATATTTTAAGTCATTATGAAAATAAGATACTGAATGTTCATCCGTCATTGCTTCCTAAATTCGGAGGAAAAGGGATGTACGGACATCATGTGCACAATGCGGTTTTGGAACAAAAAGAAACAAAAACGGGAATTACCATTCATAAAGTGAATGAAAAGTATGACGATGGTGCTATTGTAGCTCAGTTTGAATGCGATATTGCACAGGATGAGACATTGCCTACTTTGCAAGTAAAAATAAGTAAGCTAGAGAAAGACAACTTTCCTAAAACAATTGAAAATTACATTAAAAAAAAGTAAATAACTAAAAGATATGTTGGCAGAATTAGGTTTAAATACAAAAGAAATTGGGGTAGCAACAATGGTTCTTTTCGCTGTGATAGATATTGTAGGTTCGATTCCTATTATTATAAAAATTAAAAAAAATGCTGGAGAAATAAGTCCTTTTAAGGCTTCTTTGGTGGCGTTTTCTATTATGATTTCTTTCTTGTTTTTGGGGGAAAGTTTACTTGGAGTTATTGGAATTGGGACAAGCGAATTTGCTGTGGCAGGTTCTTTTGTTTTGTTTTTTATGGCATTGGAAATGATTCTGGGAGTAGAAATATTTAAGCACACAACCGATGGAAAAAAGAAAACGAAGGTAGCTTCTGTGGTTCCATTGGCTTTTCCGCTAATTGCTGGTGCTGGAACCATGACTTCTATTATATCCTTGCGAGCAGAGTTTAATCAAGTCAATATTTTTATTGCTATAGTTATTAATATGATGCTCGTTTATGTCGTATTAATTATGACTAAAAAGATAGAAAAAATTCTGGGAGAAGGTGGAATTGCTGTACTTGAAAAAGTGTTTGGTATTATTTTGCTTGCTATAGCAATTAAACTGTTTAGTACGAATGTGAAACTACTTGTTTGATGTTGTGTGTGAACTGAGGGGAGAAGTTCTTATTTAATGTGTAAAATTGATTACTACTAGTGAACGAAACGAGCAGGAGGAACGGATTAAAGTGAGAACCTTGAGGTTAATAATGGTGATTTTATTTGAAGAAGTATATGTGATAATAAAATTATTTATTTGGCGTTTTTCATAATTTAATTGGTATAAACAGGCTGTCCGTTTGTAGTTTTTGTTTTACAGGAAGTTACCCTAACCAAAAAAGGAGCTCATAAAATCGCTCTTTTTTGCCAAGGTTAACTAATCCCTAAAAAACAAAAAGCTATCACTTCCATCCTTAACGCAAAACAGTTATCGTCAAATTAACCCTAAGAAA
>WFNC01000149.1 GCA_015488785.1 Flavobacteriales bacterium
ACTTACCGATAATGGAGCAGTTCTACTCCATACAAGGGGAAGGGTTTTATAGCGGAAAACCAGCCTATTTTATTCGTATTGCAGGTTGTGATGTAGGTTGTGTTTGGTGCGATGTAAAAGAAAGTTGGGATGCCAACGATCATACATTTCTAAGTGTAGCTTCAATCCTAGAAAAAGTAAAAGCTACAAAGGCTAATTTTATCGTCATTACAGGTGGGGAACCAGCGATGTATGATTTAACCGATTTAACAACAGCACTAAAGAACATTAATTGTGAAATCGCAATCGAAACATCAGGCGTTTACCCGTTGAGCGGTCAAATAGATTGGATTTGTTTTTCTCCCAAAAAATTTAAAGCTCCAACCGAAAGTATTTATGCTCAAGCAAATGAATTGAAAATCATCATATTTAATAAACATGATTTCGCTTGGGCAGAAGAACACGCTCGAAAATTAAACAAAGATTGTAAGTTATACTTGCAAACCGAATGGAGCAAGAGAGAACAATTGCTACCATTAATTATCGATTATGTAAAAGAAAATCCAAAATGGACGCTTTCTACACAAGTTCACAAATACATCGATGTTCCTTAGCTTTAAAAAAAGATAAACCGTTTTTCAATTCAAGTCATTAAACAAATTAAAGTTAGAAGCACACTCTAAAACAAAAAAAAATGAGAAATTATATTTACATTATTCTAGTTAGCATATTAGCACTAATATCTTCTTGTAGCGTAGCGCAACCCGGTCGATATACTTCGTCAAGCAAAAAAGCAATTAAACTTTACGAAGCGGGAAGAACCTGTTTTAGTCAAATCGATCACATTACAGGAAGAAGATCTTTAGGCTGTGCAGAATCTAATTTACTAAAAGCAATCGAAAAAGACCCTAGCTTTTCAGAAGCTTATAGCTTACTTTCAAACGTATATGTAGAAAAAGGAGATTTAGCAAATGCGATAGCTTACAAAGAACAAATGATGACAAAAACAACGCAGTTTTCGAAGTCAGAATATTTCTATCTCGCAACAATGCTTATGGCTATGGGAGAATATCAAAAAGTAATTGGCTATTCAACCAGGTATTTAGAAACACGAAATGCCAACCCAAGATTTGTAGCGAAATGTCAAGAGTACATAAGAAATTCAAAATTTGGAATAGAAGCCAAAAAACACCCCGTAGATTTTAACCCCAAAAACATGGGAGCACAAATTAATACAAAAGATCCAGAATATTTCCCTTCATTGACAGCTGATGATAGTACACTTCTTTTTACAAGGTTGATAGACGATGCTCGAGTAATGCATAGCCCTCAAAATCAAGAAGATATTTTTATCACAACTAAAATGAGCGATGGTATGTGGGTAAACGCTCGTTCGGTCAGTCGAAACATAAATACGGTAGCCAACGAAGGAGCTCCAACCTTGTCTGCCGATGGAAAATATATTATTATGGTCGGTTGTGCTACAGGTCCAGATGGAAAATATGGAGACGATAGAGAAGGATATGGAAGTTGTGATTTGTTTGTCAGTGAACGAATAGGAAAAGAATGGACAAAACCTGTAAATATGGGAGCTCCAATTAATTCTGGTCATTGGGAAACGCAACCTTGCTTTTCTTCTGACGGAAAAACACTTTATTTTGTTAGAGGACTCGTAAAACACAGAGAAAGAAGAGATCCTAAAAATCAAGATATTTATAAAACAGAAATTTTACCAAACGGAACTTGGTCAAAACCCGAAAAATTGGGATCAAATATAAACACGCCTGGTAGGGAAGAATCGGTGCAAATTCATCCCGATGGGCAGACGCTTTATTTTTCTTCCAACGGGCATACAGGTATGGGAGGTCAAGATTTATATATGAGTAGAAAAGACGCAACAGGTCGTTGGGGAAGAGCAATTAATTTAGGCTATCCCATCAATACGCATAAGAACGAAAACAGTTTATTGGTCTCTTCAAAAGGAACGGTAGCGCTATTTTCATCAAACAGAGAAGGAGGTTTTGGAGACATGGATTTATATTCATTTGATATGCCCAAACAATTACAACCGATAAAAACTACTTTTATGAAAGGATTTGTTTACGATGAAAAAACGAAAGAACCTTTAGCAGCTAAATTTCAACTAATCGATTTGCAAACAGGAAAAATATTTAAAGCCGCAATAGCCAATGCTGGAAGTGGTGATTTTATGGTGGCTTTACCAAAAAATAAAGAGTTTGCTTTAATAGCCGAACACGATGGATATTTCTTTTATTCTAAAAATTACTCTCTCGATAAGCTTAGCAAAAACGAAAAAGGGTTTCTAATCAATGTGCCAATGAAACCAATGGAAACTGGAGGGACATTTGTCTTGGAAAATATATTTTTCGATGTCAATAAAGCTGATTTAAAGCCT
>WFNC01000150.1 GCA_015488785.1 Flavobacteriales bacterium
TTTACTGTCGTAAATACAGAAACTAAAAAAGCCATCTAATTCACTTAAACAAGATTCACCTTTTGCGACAAACAAACGCAGTAAAACTTCTGTATCAGAATTAGTTACAAACTTAACTCCTGTGTTTTCTAATCTTTTTTTTATTGATTTGTAATTGTAAATTTCTCCATTAAAAACAATCGAATAACGGTCAATTTCCATTGGTTGATTTGCTCCTTGCGTAGTATCAATTATGGATAAACGAGCATGTCCTAAGCCTCCATTAGGAGTTTTGACTGTACTATTATTATCAGGACCTCTTTTACTCAATTGCCCCACTGCATTAAGCAAGAAAAGTGAATCGTTTTTTTGATTCTTAAAATTTATATTACCTACAATTCCACACATAATTTACTTTTTCAAAAAACGAGTTTACCAATCTTTAAAGTCCTAAAATTGATTTCAACTTTTCGCTTATATCAGTTTAATAAAAATCCTATTTGTTACCTTAACATTCTTGTCAAAATAACATTGGACCTATTTTTTTCAAATATACTCAATGCAAATCGCTTTTATCAAAAAAATACTTCCTTAATTTATATTTTACTCATTTTGACGTGAGCCTTAATTTATTTTTTTGTAAAAAACATTGTACATAATACATCCTACATTTTACAAAAAAGAATTAATTTAAGTATATCTTCTTTAAAATTATAATAAAAGCGTTCAATTTCATATCTTCGTGAACTTTATTACCAAAAATTATGTTTGAAAATTTATCCGATAAGTTCGACAGAGCCTTTAAAGTATTAAAAGGACAAGGTCAAATAACAGAAATAAACGTTGCAGAAACGTTAAAAGAAGTTCGTAGAGCATTACTTGATGCCGATGTAAACTTTAAAACAGCTAAAGAATTCACGAATCGAATTAAAGAGAAAGCTTTAGGACAAAATGTATTGACCTCAATTTCTCCGGGACAATTGATGATTAAAATCACCCATGCAGAGTTGAAAGACTTAATGGGAGGAAGTTCTGATGAAATTAACACAAAAGGAAATCCTGGAATTATTTTAATGTCAGGGCTTCAAGGATCTGGAAAAACGACTTTCTCTGGAAAACTAGCTAATTTTCTTAAAACAAAGCAAAATTTAAACCCTTTGCTAGTAGCCTGTGATGTTTATCGTCCAGCGGCAATTGACCAACTAGAAGTAGTTGGAGGACAAATAGGTGTTGAAGTATATTCTGAAAGAGAAAATAAAAAGCCTGAAAGTATAGCTCAAAATGCAGTTCAGTATGCAAAAAGCAACGGATTCAATGTTGTTATTGTCGATACTGCTGGTCGTCTTGCCGTAGATGAAGAAATGATGAGCGAAATTGCATTAGTCAAACGAACAATTAATCCTACTGAGACGTTATTTGTTGTTGATGCTATGACGGGACAAGATGCTGTAAATACAGCAAAGGCTTTTAACGACCGAATAAATTTTGACGGTGTAGTATTGACCAAATTAGATGGTGATACTAGAGGTGGAGCTGCAATATCAATTAAGTCAGTTGTTGACAAACCGATTAAATTTATTGGTACAGGTGAAAAGATGGAAGCTATAGACGTTTTTCATCCAGAACGTATGGCCGATCGTATTTTGGGAATGGGAGATGTTGTATCTTTAGTTGAAAGAGCGCAAGAGCAATTTGATGAAGATGAAGCAAAACGTATCCATAGTAAAATACAAAAAAACAAATTTGATTTTAACGATTTTTATAGCCAGATTCAACAGATTAAGAAAATGGGGAACATGAAAGACCTCGTTGGGATGATTCCTGGTATGCGAAAAGCAATGAAAGGAGTTGAAGTTGATGACGATGCTTTCAAACCAATTGAGGCAATTATTAATTCGATGACTCCAAAAGAAAAAAGTAATCCTAAAATTATTAATGTTAGTAGAAAACAAAGAATTGCTAAAGGGAGTGGAACAACAATACAAGATGTTAATAAGCTAATGAAACAATTTGAAGATACTCGTAAAATGATGAAAATGATGAGTAATAAAAAGAATATGGCTAACATGATGAAACAATTTAAAGGCATGGGCGGAAATATGCCAATGTAATTACATTCTAAAACTTAGAAAAAGAGTACTATTATTCATAGTGCTCTTTTTTTGCTTCAAAGATTCTTATCAACAATCTACCTTTTTAACATTAAATAGCTTTTAAATCATCTGTTTTTTTTGTATTTTCGCAAGAATTAAAACTAAAACGTAATGGCTACAAGTACAACACAATTAGAAATCACTAAAGTTTCTAAATCAAGAATTAACGAAGTCGATTGGGTAAACCTACCATTTGGTAAAGTTTTTTCTGACCACATGTTAGTTATGGATTATGAGAATGAGACTTGGGCTAAGCCAGCTATTAAGCCATTTGAAAATTTATCTTTAACACCTGCAACATCAGTACTTCACTATGGGCAAACTGTATTTGAAGGAATGAAAGCCTACCGAAATAAAGAAGGCGAGGTATCATTGTTTAGAGCAATTGAAAATGCAAAAAGATTTAATCAATCGGCTAAACGGATGTGTATGCCTACAATTCCTACCGCTCTTTTTATTAATTACGTAAAAGAATTAGTTTCATTAGACCGCAATTGGATTCCTACAGAAGAAGGACATTCTTTATACATACGCCCTTTTATGATTGCGACCGATCCTTATGTAGGGATTAGACCTTCTGCTACTTACAAATTTATGATTTTCACTTGCCCTGTCGGTAAATATTACTCCGAACCTGTTAGTGTTAAAATAGAAACTGAATACACTAGAGCAGCACAAGGAGGAACAGGATATGCAAAAGCTGGAGGAAACTACGCCTCATCTTTATACCCTGCAAAACTAGCTGCAGAACAAGGTTACCAGCAACTAATATGGACAGATGCTAAAGAGCATAAATACATTGAAGAAGCAGGAACAATGAATGTTATTTTTCAAGTTGGAAATAAAATCATAACACCGAAATCAAGCGATACTATTTTAGATGGAATCACAAGAAAAAGCGTGATGGAAATTGCTAAGGATTGGGGTTATGAAACTGAAGAAAGACAAATTAGCGTAGCTGAAATAATTACCGCTATAAAAAACAATGAGTTGAAAGAAGCTTTTGGAGCGGGAACTGCTGCTACAATTGCACCAATTAAAATAATAAGTTTTGAAGGTGTTGATTACAAGATTCCTAATGGAAAAAATGATTTATTTTCAGCAAAAGTATTAAATTATTTAAACGAATATAAGCTTGGAAAGGTTGAAGATAAATATAACTGGATTCTTAAATTTTAACAAAATCCATTTTCTTAAATCGAAAACTAAA
>WFNC01000151.1 GCA_015488785.1 Flavobacteriales bacterium
CTCCTAATTCTATATTTCCTATCTTTGCCAAAATTTTTAATTTTATATTTGTCAAAAATAAACTATATCTGTGAATAATCCCCTTTTTAAAGAATTAAGTAACAATCAAAAGCTAATTGCTTTTATTTTACTGCTTATTTGCAGTTCTATTTTAGTCACAACTATTGGCTTGGAAGTTGTCAATTTATTGTTAGACACTAGCTTTAACATCAATAATAGAGATGCGTATATTGACAATGATTCGATTAGAGGATTAAAGATTATTACTTTGTTTTCTCACTTAGGTACGTTTATTATTCCTTCAATTTTATTTTTAACCTTTTTGAAATCTTTCGACAAAAGATTTTGGGAATTAAAAAAAATAAGAAAACTGTTGTATTTAATTATACCAGTATTATTTATTGGTATTTCTATTTTGAGTGAATGGAGTTTACTTCTGAATCATCAAATTGACTTTAGTTTAATTTCTGAAAACATAGCGAATTACATTTCGGATAGTCAAAAAAACAGCGAATTATTAATTACTAGATTTATTGGTCCTACCTGGTTAAGTTTAATCGGAAATACATTTATAATTGCGCTTATTCCAGCAATTGGGGAAGAACTAACTTTTAGAGGAGTGCTACAACCTTTGTTCATCAATCTAAGTAATAAAAAAAATGTAAGCATTCTATTTGTCGCTTTCATTTTTGCTTTTATCCACTTCCAATTTATGGATTTTATTCCTCGCTTTTTGTTAGGAATTATTTATGGCTATATTTTCTACTTTACTAAAAACATCTTCTACACCATAATATTACATTTTCTAAATAATTTTATTGCTTTGATTATTCTTTTTATTAATGTAAAATACGGGATTGAAATAGGTTCCGTTTTTACACTCTATGCATTTACGTTACTAATTGGCATAGGATTAACTTGGTATGGGTTCAAGCTTTTGCAAAAAAAAGGAGTATTAAATGAATAATACTCCTTTTTATTAAAATCTGTTTTTTATTTTTCGCTATCTATTGGACACGTTTTTATTCCAAAAATAGCATACAACGGACAAAAGCTAATTGCAGATGTAACTACAAAAATAACGGCTACAATCAACAATATTAAACCAAACGTTGCAGGAACAATTCCTCCGAAGTACAATCCAGCTGCTACTAATGCTAAGACCAATCTTATTGTCTTATCTGTTTTCCCCATGTTCTTTATCATAATATGTCTTTTTAAGTTTATTTTAGAACAAAGGTAATACAGGTAACATCCAATAATCGGTGACAAATGTCACAAGCTCTCTATCTTCTTTTTCTTTTACTAATTGTGCGTATTCTTTTAAAATAAGAAATCGTCAGGAACATGTAACTATCTTTATCTTTAGGATCTCCTCGTTGCAAACCATGTCCTGTATTCTCAAGACCATCAACAATGTGAGGATCAGCCGCAGCAGCAGCTTCGTTTCCTCTAGCCGCTCTAATTGCATCGTTATTATAATAATTAGTACTTACGTCATCGATATAATCTGAAAAAGTAAATCGATGAGAGAACTCAAACTTTAACCCTGAATTAGGTCCTAATGATTTTCGCACTCCAAATCCAAACGGAATAACAACAGTAGCAGGCTTATATTTTCTACCTCCTCCAGGTAAACCTTGTCCTTCTGTCCCCATTTTTCTTAACGAACCTCCACCTCCAATTCGCTTAGGATTAAAAAATACAACTCCAACACCAGCGGTTAAATACATCCCGAGACCTTTTCCTTTTAATCCCAATTTTTTTCCTGTAGGACTTTTTATTCCATATCGATTCCCTTGCTTTTCTTTAAGAAATTGATACTCCCCAGTAACACTAAACTCATACAAGTTAGACTTAAAATTTAAATTTCTATGGTGTCGAAAATACTCTTGAGTTAAAGCATCGTCTCCAGTTACACGAGCAAAGTAAAAACTTGGCCGTATGGCAATAGTCCTTTGCAAATAATATAAATAAGTAAGATGAGCAACATAACGTGTTTTTACCAACTCTAAATCTAAATAAAATTTGGAAGCGACTCTATCTCTCCCTCCCAAATCACCTAAGAAGTTAGAAGCACCTAAGCCTCCTGTTAATTCAACTCTATTATTCCTCCATGCATTACTCCCTAGAAAGCCCTGAGCTACAACGCTAAAAGATGAGCACAATAAACACATATATAAAAAGGAATATCTCATTAATCTTCTAAACTCATTTTTCAGCAAATATATTGTTTAATATTCTCATTGCCAAGTATCTTAAATAACTTAACAAAAAAAAACGCCAACATTACCTGAGTAAAGTTGACGTTTTTTTGTTTTATTTTAAATCTTATTTAGTCTCGTTTCCAAGAGTATTCGGCGTACTGGTTGAAATATCACTTTCAATCCCTGTTTTTACACTTCCACTTGCCGCTGAATTATCACTTGATAAAAACATTACAGAAACTAAACATAAAGCTGCGATTCCGCCAGCTAAATACCAAGTTACTTTTTCTATTGTTTCGGTAGATTGGGCAGCTCCGCCTAATTCATTGGTTACACCAAAACTTTGGTCTAATCCTCCTCCTTTAGAGTTTTGAACCATTACTACTACAATTAGTAATATACTTGCTAAAATTATTATGATTGCGATTAAAGTATTCATCTTTTTAGTTGTTATATTTTTGTTTTTCGTTTAAAAATCGTATTCGGCTTGCAAAGAAAGTCTTTTTTTCTGGATATTTCAAGCTCAATTGCTTATAAATTTCAATTGCCTTGTGTATTTGCCCTTGTCTGGCGTAAATATTGGCTAAAGTTTCGGTAACAAACTCATTATTTGCAACTAAACTCATCTTTGCTACATTAGTTGGTGAAAAAATATTTTCTTTTTTCTTTGGCTCGTCCTTCCTTGATTTCTTTGTGGTTTTTAAGAAATTATCAATAATAGAACTTTTAGACGCTTCCTTTATCGGTTGAGTTTTTTCTTTCGGCTTTTCGAACCAATTAATAAAAGCTCGTTCTTCAGAATTTTCTACTTCAATTTCTAATTTATTCTCTGCTGACGTAATTTCAGGTTCAATTTCTTCCTCTTTTTCTAACTTTTTATAATCCGAAACATCGATTTGAATACTTGAATTAACCGCTTCTACTAAAATATTTTTTTCTAACTCATCTATTACTTTTTGAGGAACTACAGGAAATTCTTCTATTTCCGTTTCTCTATTTTCAGTAGATTCTTTATTCGCTAAAGTCGTATCTTTTTGTAAAATATCGTTATTATCAAAGTCCCTTTCTTGAATTACCTGATTTTCAGTTTCAGTTTCCTTATTTTTATCCTCTTTAAGAAAAGATGTTTCCTGTTCTATAATTTGCTCTTGAACATTAGGTTGAAATAACAGTTCATACACTTTTTTTCGATCTGCGACAACAAGCGAACATTTCTCTAACTGACTTTCAAGTGCTACATCGTTATTCAAACTTAAATACCTACAATACAACAATTGTAAGACTCCACTATAAGGATTTTTAATCGTGAAAATCCGCAACGATTCTCCATCAGCATTTTTCAAAGCCAAATCATCGTTGAAATAAGTGATTATATTTTCTATGTTAAAACTCATTGTTTACCATTCGCCACCAAAGGCCTTATCAAAAATTGCTTGCGTGATTTGATCTACTACTTCCTTTTGTAATGTTTCTTCCTGAGCAGAAAAATCGAGTGTACTTTCAAAATCAGAATAAAAAGTAAATTGCTTATTTTCAATAACCAAACTATCTTCTCCATTTGGCTTTATGTATTTACAATTTGCTATTACTCCCATTGTAAACCGATTTAATGCCGCACTCGTTGAATTTGCTTGAATACTAATTGGAACAACTTTATAGGTATTTATTTGTCCATCTATTACCCAATCTGCATGATCTGAAACCAATGACAATTTTGTTTGTGACTGCATTAAGTCTTTTAAACTTTCAGTAAAAAAATTACTTGTATTAGCACTTGCTAAATCCGACCGGTTTTCAAAATAATCAATTTGAATTGTTCGTCCAGGAATTTCTTTACCTTTTTTGCCACCTGTTTTAAATGAAAATTGCGGAAAAGCACAACTTTCAAGTAGTGCAACAAGAATAAATATGTAAATTACTTTTATCATTTTTTTATCTCGTATTCTTTTATTTTTCGATAC
>WFNC01000152.1 GCA_015488785.1 Flavobacteriales bacterium
ATCAAATGTGACGTTAATGAATATCTACGAACGCCAAATTACATTAATTGAAAAAAACATAAATGCAATGCATGAAGATTTGCAATACGACTATCAATTAGAATTGGATAATTTAAAGTAAATAGTACTCAAAAAAATGATTTTCGAAAAATTAGATTGTGAAGGAATACGACCGAACAGAAAGAGCAAAAAAACTAAAGCTCTTTATTCTGAGCCTACAGTCCTCTCATCCATTCAGGGCGGAGACCTTGCCTTCCGTTAATGGCATCATCTAATTGTTTTAAGAACAATTGTTTATCTTTTCCTAATTGTCCTTTAAGAACTAAATAATTTGATGCATGATTGCTTCTAAAAATAGTTTCTTCTAATTCTAAATTTTGCATAAACAATTGCAATTCTTCTAACAACTCTTTAGTACTCATTTCTTGAAAATCACCTTTGAATTCAGAAATATATTTAGCGACTCCCGAATAAAACGTTAGCACTAAAGTAGATGCAAATTCTGGTTGAACGGCATTCAATAACTTAGCAGAATTAATTGCGTGTTGGTTGCTATATTTTCGACCTCCTAAGCCTACTAGAACCATTACCGAAGCTTTAATTCCTGCTTCTTTCAATTTTAGGAGTGCTTTTTTCGTTGTTTCAAATGTTTCGCCTTTAGAAACCATTTCCAAAACTTCATCGTCTCCAGATTCTACACCAATATAAAGCATTTTTAAACCAGCAGCTTTTAACTGCTTTAATTCTTCGTTACTTTTTTTATTAATATTGCTGGGTAATGCGTAAGCCGTTATTCGCTGAACTGATGGTAGCCTTAGCCTTACTTCATTACAAATTTCTATCAATCGTTTTGGAGATAAAACAAATGCATCTCCGTCAGCTAAAAATACTTTCCGTATTGAAACATTAAGGTTAGCAACATCGTTTATTTCTTTTTGAATTTCTTCAAATTTTCGAACTGTAAACTTTTTTGTTTTATACATTTCACAAAAAGCGCACTCATTATTACTACAACCTAAAGTGACTTGCAGAATTAAAGAATTGGCTTCACTTGGTGGGCGAAACAACGGTTGATTATATTCTATTGGTAGATACATGGATTATAATGATGAAATTTTGAGTAAAAAAAAAGTCTTGTTAAAAATTTAACAAGACTTTTTTTATTTTCTTTTTAAAAAGAATTAAGCTTCTTCAAAAGGTTCAACAGAAACGTAAGATTTGTTTCCTCTCTTTTTCTTGAAGTTTACAACACCATCAGTTAATGCAAATAAAGTATGGTCTTTCCCCATACCTACGTTTGCACCTGGATTGTGCTTAGTTCCTCTTTGGCGAACAATAATATTACCAGCTATAGCTGCTTGTCCTCCGTATATTTTTACGCCTAAACGTTTTGATTCTGATTCACGTCCATTGTCTGAACTACCTGCTCCTTTCTTATGCGCCATCTTGTTTAATTTTTATCTATTAATAACTTTCGTTACTAAAAATTAGTTAATGATTATTATTTAGTTGGTTTTCCACCATCCATTTCGTCTTGCCAAACTTTAAGTTCATCCCACTTACCGTCAGCAGCCATTTGTGCTTGCTTTGGCCAAGTTTCAGTAATGTGTTTACCTCTAACTCCTGCAATAATTTCTGAAATCTTTTCAGAAGTTGTATTTGCTAAGTCTTGGAAACTTAAGATTCCTGCTTCGTTTAATGTTGTTGCGATTTTTGGTCCAATCCCTTCAACTTTCTTTAAATCATCAGCTTTAGAAGTTGCTACTTTCGCTGCTTTAGGAGCTGCGGCTTTGGCTACTTTTTTTGGAGCTGCGGCTTTAGCACCACTTGCTACAATACTTTCGATTGTTATTTTTGTTAAACGTTGACGATGTCCGTTTTTCTTTTTATATCCTTTTCTTCTTTTCTTTTTGAAAACGATTACTTTGTCTCCCTTAAGGTGCTCTTCGATTTTTGCTGTTACTAAAGCTCCTTTTACAGCTGGGGCGCCAACAGTTATTGCTCCATTATCTTCTATAAGAAGTACATCAGAAAACTCTACTTTGTCTCCTGCTTCTCCTTGTAGTTGATGAACAAATAAATATTGATCTTTTTCTACTTTAAATTGTTGCCCTGCTATGTCTACAATTGCGTACATAAGTTATTTAATTTATTTTGTTAATTCTCTAATAATCCCAAGATAGGATATAGAGGGTTGCAAATGTAATTCTTTTTTTCGAGAAATATATTTTTTTATATTATTTTTTTTCTACTCTTTTGTTTTATGCCCAAACTGAATACTCTCAAAACAAATTATGTTGGTTCCTTTGTCTTTTTTCTTTTTAATGATACTTATGTTTTCTCTTTGGTCGGTTTTGGGGAATGTCATACCTTATATGTATGCTTAATTCTAATACAGTTTCTGTTTTAACATCTCTTTAATTCTAATTATCACTTTACCAGAAGAATAGTAATAACCTTTTGCACTTCTATTTTTCACTTTCCTAATTTAACTTTATTTTTTTTAGAACACAAACACTCTCCCCGATTCCGTATTAAACGAACAGCACCTGAGAAAAACAGGAGCTACCGAGTTTGCCATGGGTTATTCTAATTTAGAAATGAACTAAAGTTTAATACGCTGTTTATTTTTTTGTAAAATGGACAACGTATTATGTGCAATGTTGTTTTTGATTTTTTTTAGTACTAATTCCAACCTAAGTTTACAAAATAGTAAATTTAGATTGCTATAAAAAAACTTACGCTCTTTACGAAAAATGAAATTGACCCCCACACCAAAACCTGTAGAACCTATTTTTTAGTATATAAACAAGCATTGTTTATTCATAGCATGACTTGAAGTTATACTATGAATAATATACTTTTAATTGCGTTAGGGATAGAAACGGCATCCTTTTTTCTTTTCGAAAAAAGATAGAGTGGATAGCCCGCTCGAACGCCCAAAGAAATGATTTTATAAAGCTTACTTATCTAAATATCTATCCTGAAGACTGCTAAGCTATTAATCAAC
>WFNC01000153.1 GCA_015488785.1 Flavobacteriales bacterium
ATTTCTAACACTAGTGTAAAAGAGATGCTACAATTAGATAAAGAAACTCCATTCTATAGCAATAGCATTAAAGAAGATCATAAATGGAGAGACAACAAGCTTTACAACAACTCGGTAATAGAAATTTTACCACAAGAAGAGTTCGGTTTAACTTTAGAAATTGAAAAAACAAATGAACTTCTGACCAAAAACGACCTTGTTGTGGTTGAATTAACAATAGCTAATTTAGAAAAGCTAAAAGGAGGTTTATTGGTTTTTAATGTAAGTGAAGAAGGTAAAAATAAAAGTTACCAAACAAAAGAGTTAATGTTGGGCGAAAACCTTTACTTGTTTAACACTCCTAGACTTCAAAATATTAAGAATAAGATAAAACTTTATATTATTAACAATAAAAAAGAAACTATTTTGGTCAAAGATTTTGAAGTTGAAATATATTAGAAATTTCTAACGCTATATTTTCAACAATCAAGGTGATTTTAGATAAAAATTAGACTTTACCATTATTTTCAACATAAAACGCAATTTTTGTTTATAAAAAAGTGTCTGTTTATACATCTATTTCAATTCAAATCGTAACTTTGTAGTCTAATTTAGATTAATAATGGAATTATATTTAGACTCAGCAGATTTAGCTGAAATAAAAGAAGTAAGTAAACTAGGAATAATAGCTGGTTTAACAACTACTCCAACTTTCATGCACCGTCATGGAATTACAGATGTAGATGGAGCTATTGTAGAACTATCTAAAATTGTAGATGTTCTTCAAATAGAAGCTTTAGGAGCTAATGCAGAAGAAATTGTTGCAGAAGCATACAGACAAGAAGCCTTGGGATTAGATCGTAAAAAAACGGTTTATAAAATTCCTATTTCAATGGAAGGTGTAAAAGCTTGTAAAATTTTAACTGATGAAGGTTTCTTGGTAAACATTCATTTAGTTTATACCTTACAACAAGCTTATATGGCTATGAATGCCGGAGCTACTTATGTTTGTCCGTTGGTTGGTCGTTTACAAGATCAAGGGCATGATGCATTAGCATTAGTTTCTCAATGTGTAGAAGCTGTTGAATACTATGGATACAAATCTAAAATTATGTTCTCGTCTGTAAGACACGCTGAACATGTTAGAAATGCAATCAACTTGGGGGTTCATACTGTTACTGTTCCTTGGAAAGTAATGAAACAATTAACTGAAAACAACTTTACAAAAGTTGGGACAGAAGAATTTGAAGTACACACTCGTTTAATGACAGTAAAAGTAAAAGAAGCAATCAACAACAATAATCCTGTTGTAACTGCTGACACTTCTATTTCTGATTGTCTATTGAAAATGACTGCTGGCGGATTTGGAGCTGTTACTGTAATTAGCGACCAAAACGAAGCTGTAGGTATTTTTACAGACGGAGATTTACGTCGTTTAATTGAAACTGACGGAACTGAAGGGATCAATAAAAACGTAGGAGAGTTAGAATTAACAACTCCTTTGTCTATCGATTCAAACGAAATTTTATTTAAAGCTCAAGATATCTTTAGTAAAAATAAAGTTGATGGTCTTGTCGTTACCGAAAACGGAAAAGTTATAGGTATGTTAGATGTACAAGATTTAGTATCATAAACATTTTAAAGATTACAACAAAAAAAAGGACTTCAAATTGAAGTCCTTTTTTTGTTTCTAATTGTTTCTAAAAGTAGTTTAAAACATTAACTCGTGTTAGGGTTCACTGAAAAAGTCTAAAAAGTAATAAGATATGATTAAAAATTGGCTAAAAACTCTTTTTCCTTAGTGGTTAATCCTTCGTATCCTCCTGCTTTTATCTTGTCTAAAATCGCGTCTAATTTTTGCTGATTTTTCTGCTTATCAGCATTATAATCGTAATCATTTCTTGGAGGAGTCTTTGTCGCTTTTTGGGACTTCGAATCTCGGTAGGCGACTTTCATTTTAGTTTTTTTCTTAGCTATTGAAGTTATTGTTACGATTAGATGATCGAACCAAATGCTTACATCTTTTCCATTTTTATAATTACTCCCCATATAAAACCCCCAAGCTGCTCCTCCTAAATGCGCAAAATGAGCTACACCATCTAAACGACCAAGGCTAAATACATCTAAACCGACATAAACAATTGCCAAAACATAAAGTTTTACATTAAAAACACCAAACAAAGCCATTTCTAAATTTGGCCTGTATGCTGCTACACCAACAAACAATGCCATTACAGCTGCTGATGCTCCTACCAATGTTGCTGCTCCGTTGTTGATTAGTAATGGAAAAACATTCTGCGTCACTAAATAAAGTAAACCGCCTGCTAGACCTCCGATGATATAAGTACTCAAAACTCTTTTGCTCCCTAAGTATTGTTCGAATATTCCTCCTATAAAAAATAAGACAATCATGTTGAACAACAAGTGGCTAAACCCTGCGTGAATAAACATATAGGTGAATATAGACCAAGGTTTAAAAATATTGTCAAATAAATTAGAATCAAAAGAAAACCGATTGGATAAACCTAGGATTGGAACTTGCATCAATTCTAAAAATACATCGAGAATATTTAATCCAACAAAGACTCCTATATTTATAAAAATCAGTTTCAAAAACATACCTCCACGTTGGTACATTACTTTTATATTTTCGATTATATCGTTCATTATTAATAAAAATTTCGTTTATCTTTTTGCCAAAAAAGAACTAGAATAAATCCTCCTAAAGCTCCTCCTAAATGAGCTACATGACCTATATTCATTCCCATAGGAAAAAAAACAAAATAAATACTTCCTAACATCATTATAGGAAATAAAACTTTCATTTTAATTGGAATAGGAATAAACATCAAGTACCATTCTGAATTAGGAAAATACTTAAATATCGCTGCTGACAAGCCAAATATTGCCCCTGAAGCACCAAGATGCCTAGTATAAAGTAAGCTTCCTACGGCATAAGACACTTTAGATGGAACTAATGAATTATAATCTATAAAAGGCGTTCCTGTATAATAATAAAAACTAGCCATGTTATAAATAACCTGAACTAATTCAGCACTAAAACCTGAAACAAAGTAAAAAATTAAAAACTTCTTTGAGCCCCAGTATTTTTCTAAAATAGTTCCAAAAATTACCAACCCAATCATATTCATAAAAATATGAGAAAGACTAGCGTGCATAAACATACTAGTGACTAATTGATAAGGTTGAAAATCAGGGTTTGAAAAATGTCTACTCGATAATAAATCTATTAAATTTATCCCCTTACTAGCTAATACGATACTAGCCAAGTAAAACAAGACATTAAGAATCAATAAATTCTTAACAACTGGGGTCATATTTCTAAAAATTTGATCTAGCATTATTTTCTTCTTTCAAATCGTTGATCCAATTCGTCTTCTTCCATTTTTATAATTACAGGTTTCCCTGACGGACTATAATCTGGTGATTGACAAGCGAATAACTCGTTAAACAAATGTTCCATTTCTTCTTCTTCCATTTTTCGACCACTTTTTATACTTGCACTGTTAGCCATAAACATTGCCATTTTTTGCTGATAATTTGCAGTCGTTTGATTGGTCGAATGTTTTAATTCTTCTAACAATCTTTCGATTATTTCTTCGGCTTTACTTTCCGAAACTCCGATTGGCAAACCGTTTATGACAATGGTATTCTGACCAAAAACAGCTATATCGAAACCTACATTATTCATCTCTTCTAGAACGTCTTGAATTAACACAAAATCACTTGCATTTAATTCTATTTGTTGCGGAAACAAAAGCCGTTGAGTTTCTATTTTTCGCTCTTCAATTTTGCTTAAAAACTGTTCGAACAATACTCTTTGATGCGCTCTTTGTTGATCTATAATTAATAAACCAGAGCGAACTTGTGTTAAAATATACTTATTATGTAATTGATAAAATTTCTGTTTTGTTTCTATTATTGGTTCTTCACTCCAATTTTGTTCCAACGTTTCTGATTCGGTAAATATGTCAGCGTCTTTAACATTTATTGTAGATTCTTTTATTACATCTAAAAAGTCTAGGTTAGCAGAAACCTCTTCATCTTCAAAGCTTACCGATTTTGGCATTTTAAAAGAAGAACTTGAACCTCCTCCTCCACTGGCTGGCTTACTATTGAATGGATTATAATTTTCGTCAACACTTATGGTTGGCATTTTTATTTCCTGTCCTGGTTTTGGAAGCGAAATATCGAAAGTTACGTTTTGTTCAAAATCTAATGATGGAGCAATATTGTATTTTCCCAATGAATTTTTTATTGCCGAATTAAGGATGGCATAAATTGTTCTTTCATCTTCAAATTTTATCTCTGTTTTTGTTGGATGAATATTTATATCTATAAAATCAGGAGCGACTTCCAAGTAAATAAAATAAGTCGGATATTGGTCTTTAGCAATCAAATCTTTGTAAGCTGCTTTTACCGCATGATTGAGGTAAGAACTTTTTATAAAACGATTATTGACAAAGAAAAACTGTTCTCCTCTAGTTCTTTTTGCATGCTCTGGCTTTATGACATATCCCGAAATATTAACCACAGGAGTTTCTTGCTCTATCGGAACCAATCGTTCGTTCATTCGTTTTCCAAAAGCTCCGACAATTCGTTGCCTCAAAGAGGTCGAAGGCAAATTAAATAACTCGTTCCCGTTGTGGTGAAATGTAAAATGAATATCGGGATGAGTTAGCGCTACACGTTCAAATTCATTGACAATGTGTTTTAATTCTACATTGTCCGATTTTAAGAAATTTCGACGAGCAGGAACATTAAAAAATAAGTTTTTGACAGTAAATTTTGTTCCAGAAGCGCAGGCTACAACTTCTTGTTCTTTTATTTCACTTCCTTCTATGGTTATGCTTGTTCCTAAGTCCGAATCATGTGTTTTGGATTGGAGTTCTACTTGTGCAATTGCGGCAATTGAAGCAAGAGCTTCCCCTCTAAATCCTTTGGTTCTAATTGCAAATATATCTGCCGAAGTCGAAATTTTTGAAGTTGCATGACGTTCAAAACACATTCGAGCATCTGTTTCGGTCATTCCACAGCCGTTATCTACTACTTGAATAAGTGTTTTTCCTGCGTCTTTTATAATTAAATCTATACGTGTACCTCCAGCATCAATCGCATTTTCCAATAACTCTTTGACTGCCGAAGCGGGGCGTTGAACAACCTCTCCTGCAGCAATTTGATTAGCTACGTTATCTGGTAATAATTTTATAATATCCGACATGCTTTTTTCTTTCCAATTTTTGAATGGCTAAAGATACGGATTCTGTTTTATTTTTTGTACTCTACTTGTAGTAATAGCAATTAAATATTGAATTCAAGAGCTAAGCAGTTTCATATTCTTTATTTTTTCTAGCGTTTGGCTAAGCTTAGTAAGGGGCGTAAAAAAAGATAATCTTTCAATTTACCGCAAGCCAAATATAAATATTTTGTTTTTAAATTTTCATTTACTAAAGCTAAAATTTATATTTGACGTACTCGACAAAAGCTAAGAACTTTAAATCTACCTCTGAACCCCTTATTAAGTTTAGGTTTTGTTACCACACGTTTTAATTCTCAAACCAAATCGTCTAAAGAGTATTGGTTATATTTAGATGGTTTTGATTGGGTTATTTTCTTAAATTCATTTTTTGCTTGAATATTTAACCAAACCATAGGTTCTGTACTGAAAATTCGACCTAAAATAATAGCTATTTCGTAACTTATTGGACGTTCTCCACTTATTACTTTATTTAAATTTGAGGGTTTTAGACCAATATATTCAGCAAATTTATTTTGACGAATATGAGTTGATTTTAAAAATGATTTAAGGAATTCTCCTGCCAATTTAACTTCAGAATTATCAGAAATTAAATAATCTTCCATTTTAAATTTAATAGCTAACAATTCAATTTCTCTTTTTTGAGATTCTGTTTGACTTTTTGATTTGTTTAGTAAAATTGCTTGAAAATCGACAAAATCAGAACTGTTAGCATCCGTACGATTTGTTAAAACTCCTTTAGATGGTTCTTTATAGTTTTTCATAATGATTGTGTTTAGATATTTCTGTTTAGATATTTCTCGATTAACAAAGCTCCTTTATCAGGACTAATGAACATTTTTTGTCCAATTGCTTGAGTCGCTCCATATTTATTTATATACCATTCTATTAAATCCGTTTTAGATGTAAAAGTTAAAAAACCTTTATAGTTCCCTTCTATTTTAAAACTTTCTCTACAAGCATAGGCGATTAAACACCCTGCTACAAAGTCATATTTTTTATTTATGTTCCCAATGTTATGTGGTGCAATTTCAATTACATCCATAATCAACATATTGTTTTCTATTTTTAAATGTAACATTCCTTCTATGCTTGAAGATTCTGTTTTTAATACAAATGTTAGCGTGTTGGGTTCTTTAAATAGTTGTTTCCAATGAAAATTCCAACTACTTTTTTTGAGAGGAACCTCATTATTTGTGACTAAGAGAATATCAACTTCAATTAATTCTTTTGTTTCTACATCAAGTATATACATTCAATTTTGTTACGTTATAGAACAAATATACCCTATAATTATCTAAAAAGGAAATATTCAGCAGTAAAATTATCAATATTAGATAATTTATTAATGCTTTTGAGTTTTTTCTATGTGTGATAACAAAGGAGTAAACTCGGGTCAACTAAACTTTTTTAAAAAAAATCAAACAAAAAATTGAAACCAAATAAAATAACTTGTGCGAACAAACCATATTCAAAAACAAACCAACCTGTTTCATTCCCGAAGTAAATAGAGAGCAGAAAACAGAAGAGACTGAAGAAAACTACGTAAATTACAACGAAAAATAATATTTGTTTTAAAGGCTTTAAGCTTAACATAAACGCTTATACCTTTTCTTTTATTTTAGAAACTAAAGAAGATTTTTGAATAACGTGATATGCTTTCAAGACTACTTCTTTTATATTGTTTGGCATTTCTTTTTCATCTACTTTTATCAAGGCTTTGAGGTTTAAATCTCCTCCTACAAAATATTGAAATTGAGTTTTAGGGTTCACCACAATCGTTACTATTGCTACTTTGTCTAATGCTTTTAGAATCGTTTTTACTTTTCCATCTTCTTGAGCTAAATCAATGTTGAACGTTTCGCTATTTTCAATTACTTTATTGTTATCTACAGTTAAGAATAAACCGTCAACAATATTTTTGTCAGCTTTGTAGGTTCCTTCTTTTTTGTTTTCGTCTTTTATTTTTAATTCTAACATTGGTTCAGTTTTATAAGAGTACAAAATTAAGCAAAAAAAAAGAGAATGTTTAAATTTATTAAGCATTCTCTTTTTGGTAGTGGTATTTGATCGAGTTTTAATCTAATCTCATTTTGATTAGCATGTCTCTTTTCTTTTATCAGTTTATTTAATCAAAATGAACTATTGCCAACTTTCTTTTTTTTCCTTTACGTGTGTAAAGGAACATTTCGTTGTCATTAATTTGATTTGAATATTTAGGTATTGGGTATGTACTTTCTCCGCTTACGTTAATTAATATCTCTTTTTCAATTTCGCCCTGAGCATCTACAGTAGCTATAACGGTAAGTTTTGCTCGTTTATCTTTTCTAGCCATTTGCTTTAACTCTTCTTTTGAGTAATATTTTTTAGCTCCTTCGTTGTAGATTAAATGTAAATTATCATCATCAACTTGCAAAGCGTAAGAAGAAGCATAACCTCCGTCATTAACACTATGTTGGTATTTATCTATTTTTGAAACCCATTCAATTTTTCCTTTTGGTGATATGTTTATTACAATTACATCATTATAATAATAATGATAAGTGGTTCTAGTTGTCGTATTTCCATTAGCATCTCTAGTTGTTGTAGTGACTACACGAACGTAATATTGTTCTGCCAAAAGTACTGCCCCTCCGTCTTCTCTTAATACAAAATCTTTTAAATCGTATTCATACATTTCTATTGATGCGTTCTTTTTAGAGGCTTTCTTTTTAGCTTTTCTTAATGCTCGATCTGACCATCCTTTTGTAATAAAGTCTTCAGAAAAAGATTTCATTGAATGATTTTTCACTTTTTTAGTATCAAAATCTATGGTCATAAAAAACGTCCCTTTTACACTATAAGTTCCTTTGTCTGAGTAAAGCCCTGCACATATTAAATCTCCATTTTTAGCGATATTGAATGTAATGTCTGTAATGAATTTACCATCTAAATCTATTTCGTAGTTTTTTTCTTTTCTTCCTTTTGACGAATAGGATAGTATGTGATATTTATAATTTGGTTTTCCTTTTACTCTTTCTTTTGCTTTTAAGTTATATTCTCGTCCCATAATATAAGCATCGCCTTCGTCGTTGACTTGGTAATCTTCGATTATAAAAAACTCATCGGTATAAGGTAGTTGAATGTCTTTTTTCCAAATTTCATTCATTTGTGAATCAAAAACGGTAAAGCCAAATTTTTCAAATCCTTTTTTCTCGTATGGTTTACTTAAATAAACAAGCACTTTAGATTTATCGTCCGAAAATTCGACTCCAAAACTTCCTTTTCTACGTTTCTTTTCGAATGAAAACTCATCAATTTTAGTCAATTTTCCGCTTTGTAATGTTTCTGGATCTACAATACGATAGTACAATGTATTTTTCTTCGTTTTTTTGTTGGCATAAGAACTCAACAAAAACAAATTTCCTTTGAAAAATTTTAATGATTCTAAGATCATATTTTTTTTCTCATTATTCTTTAAGTTTAGAGGAACATCAAGCTCTAAAGTCATATCTTTTGAAAATCGAAGGATAGAAAAACCTTTTTTATAACTATACTTTAAAATATAATGCCTGTTTTTATATTCTCCAATATAATCCTCTATGTCTTCTGACTTTTTAAATTTTAGTTCTTCTCCCCAATTTATCGTTGCTTTTTTGGTTATCTCTAATTGTGCAGACACCATTAAAGTTGAGAAAACTAACGCTATTGATATAATTATTTTCATTGGTTTGGTTTTATTTTATTTTAATGTGGGGATAAATTTAATTTTTCTTAGGAAGCATTGTACATAATACGTTATACATTTTACAAAAAAATAGAGCATTACTTTGTTCATTCATGATTATTACTTGCTATAATCTTTATTTCCGTCCTTTAAATCGCTTTATTTTTCTGTGTTAGGGATAGAACGGTTTGTTTGAACTCCTTTTTGTTTTTTTACAAAAAGAGTGAGTAGTGATAGCCCGCCCTCATCATTTTCTGATGAGGGAACACCCAAATATACTCAAACCGATTAGCTTTTCGGATTTTTAGGCGATGTTAATTTTATTCATAATAAGGCAAAAAAATGAGTTGTAACCGGTTACTACTATTTTTTTTAACGCAGTTATGGATGAAATCAACAAGAATAAAAACCGTAAAGCTATTTGGTTTGAGTACACTATTTCAAGTTTTAGTTTTGCGTTATTTTATCACCTAATGCGTTGTCGAATACTACTTTTATGTCTTTACTAAATCCGAAGTGTTTTTCATCGACATCCATTCGTCCTTGTGTGACGTGACCTAGCAAGGTAAATTCTGTTCCTGAGGCAATCATAAAGTCTAAAAACTCTTCTTCTGAGTCGTTTGTAACGGTTACGACGACTCTTCCTTGCGACTCTCCGAACAGGAATGCATCGGGTCTAATTTCTGAATCGGTTACGACATCGAATCCTAAATTATTGGGCATTGACATTTCGGTAAGGGCTATAAAAATACCTCCATCGGCGCAATCGTGGGCAGCATTGACTAATTTGTTTTGTATTAATCCTTTTACGGTTTGCTGTGTGTGATATTCTTCGTCTAAATTGAAATATGGTGCTGGTGATTTACTTATTTTGTGGTAACTGAATAAATATTCTGAGCTTGCTATGTCTTCGACTGTTTTACCGATTTGGAAAATTAAATCGCCTTTTTGTTTAAAATCTAGTGACATTATATTGCTTTTGTCGTTGATGACTCCTAGCATTCCAATCGTTGGTGTTGGAAAAACAGGAACTTCTACTCCGTCGATAATCGACTGGTTGTAGAAGCTTACATTTCCTCCTGTTACTGGTGTTTCGAATTTTAGACAAGCTTTGGTCATTCCTTTTACAGAACCTACAAATTGCCAATATGATTCGGGGTTGTATGGGTTTCCGAAATTTAAACAGTTTGTAACTGCTGATGGTTCTCCTCCCGAACAGGTAATGTTTCTAGCGGCTTCGGCTACTGCAATGGCACATCCTACTTCTGGATCGGCGTTGACGTAACGAGAGTTACAATCGACTGTCATTGCGAGTGCTTTATTGGTTCCTTTTACGTTTACAATTCCTGCATCGGTTGGTTTATTGGTGGACATAGATCCTGCTCCAACCATGCTATCGTACTGTTCGTAAATCCATCTTTTTGAGGCTATATTTGGATGTTTGATTAAGAAATTGGCTACTTCTACTAAGTTGCTTGGTTCTTTTACATCGTTTATGTTGAATTTTTTAAATTCTTGATAATAAGCTGGTTCTTTGTATTCTCTTTCATAAATTGGTGCTCCTCCTCCAAGTACTAATGAATCGGCATTGACATGGGCTACAATTTGACCTTGGTAAGAAAACTCAACCATTCCGTCGGTTGTTACCTTTCCTATTTCGGCACAATTTAAATCCCATTTATCAAAAATAGCTTCTACTATTTTTTCTTTTCCTTTTGCTACAACAACCAACATTCTTTCTTGAGATTCTGACAATAGAATTTCCCAATCTTTCATTCCTTGTTGACGTGTAGGGACTTTGTCTAAGTCAATTTTCATTCCCACTTCTCCTGCTGCACTCATTTCGCAAGTGGAACAGGTAATTCCTGCTGCTCCCATGTCTTGCATTCCAACTACGGCATCGGTTTTAGCTAATTCTAAGGTTGCTTCCATCAATAGTTTTTCTTGAAATGGATCTCCAACTTGTACTGCTGGTAAATCGTCCATAGAATCTGCTGTCATATCTTTAGAGGCAAAAGCTGCTCCGTGTATTCCATCTTTTCCTGTTGAAGAACCTACTATAAAAACGGGGTTTCCTTCTCCAGAAGCTGTCGCTGAAATCATGTCTCCAACGTTCATAATCCCTGCTGAAAATGCATTTACTAACGGGTTTTGATTGTAACTATCGTCAAAAAACACTTCTCCTCCAACTACAGGAACGCCAAAGGCATTTCCATAATCTCCAATTCCTTTAGTGACTCCTTTTACCAACCATTTAGTACGGTCATTGTCTATATTTCCAAAACGCAAAGAATTTAGTTGAGCAATTGGTCTTGCTCCCATTGTAAAAATATCTCTATTGATTCCTCCTACTCCAGTTGCAGCGCCTTGATAAGGTTCTAATGCACTTGGATGATTGTGTGATTCTATTTTGAAACAACAAGCTAATCCGTCTCCTATATCGACTAATCCTGCGTTTTCTTCTCCTGCTTCGACCAACATGTGTTTCCCTTTTTTTGGTAACGTTTTTAGCCAAGTAATCGAGTTTTTGTAAGAGCAATGTTCACTCCACATCACCGAATAAATACTCATTTCGGTAAAGTTAGGAGTTCTTCCCATTATCTTTTTTATCGCTTCAAATTCTGATTCTAATAATCCTAATTCTTTTGCTTGGTCTAATGTTGCTTCTTGCATGTAGATTTGTTTTGGTTTTTCTTTTGCACAAAAATACATTTTAATCAGTTTAAATCCCTACTAGACTTTTTAACATCTAAGATTTTTTATTAACCTGTTTTAGGTATTATGACAGCTGTATTGGTAAAAAAAGGAAAGCTAATAATCTGTGAATATTCTATTTGTAAATACTATCTTACTCTTGACATTTCCGCAAAAATAAAATCTTATCTCACATTAAATTTACAAATCTGATCATTACTTGTTTTTAAGATGTAAACACCGCTTGACAAACTCCCAATATTTAATTTTAATAATCCATTTTCATTACTAAGTAAATCAACTTTTAATTGAACATTTTGACCAATCATATTAAAGATATTATAATCGTTAATGTTTCCAACAAAAGTAATAATATCTTTAGCGGGATTTGGATAAGCGATAATCGAATTTTTAGTTTCATTTTCAAAATTAACGACTTCTATTGACGAATAAGTAAATTCTCCATCGAAATCGACTTGTCTTAACCTGTAATATGACAACCCTAATAACGGTTCGTAATCAGTGTCTTCATACTCTATTATTACGGTTGAATTTCCCGCCCCTTCTACTTCAAGAATATCATTCCAATAGTATCCATCTTTAGAGCGTTCTACTATAAAGTAACTATTATTAATTTCTGATGCGGTACTCCAAAACAAGTTTACTACATCATCATTTGGAATCGCTTCAAAAGACAACAATTCGATAGGTAGGGGAACACTAGGAATTATACACGTTTCATATATTGATTTAAAACCAGATCCATCTAAACCTCTAAAAGGTGTTCTATCTGCATTTGAATTACACAGATCAACGCTAGAAAAATTAAAACCACTATTTTCTACTGATGATGTAAAAATAGATAACTGTCCATTTGCATCACAAAAATTAGCTTCTGAAAAAGAAAATCCACTCACACTGTCTGTCGATTGATAAGGAACTCCCCCTCCAGAAGAACACAAGCTAACAATTGAAAAATCGTCCCCACTACCTAAGCTTGTCGAATTAGAAAATATATTATCAGAATCAACGCTACAATATAGTGTATCATTTGAGGACACACCACTTCCTGAACCACCTTGAAACCAAACTTGAGAAGTTAAGCTTGTAAAAGGTAAAATTAATAGATATATGAATAAAAGAAATCTCATTATCTTAAACCTCTTCCTCCTCTATAATAATATTTTGATGCAGCATTAGACATATAGTAATAATATCTTGATGAAAGATAAACTTGAGCTACTGCATGCCCTGATGAACCACCTCTAGAAGAGACACCTAAAAAGCTCCCTGTTAAAGAAGGCCAATTAGTCTCATTAGCATACCCTCCGTTTGGAGCGGTAGTTAAATACCCATCACCAGTTGATCTTGTAAAGTTTCTTCCTTGAACATGATAAACATTTATACACAATTCCTCTGCATTCCCTGTCATTTCCATTACCCCATAATAAGTAGCCCCCGCTTCTAAACGATTAGAAGTTGGTGTAGATGCAAACCCACTTCGCATAGGGCCTTTAAGTCCATTAGCCCCATAATTAGCTTTTCCTTTTCCTGCTGCTGCTACATTTGTATTTCGTTCTGTTGTTGTTCCATCATTTGTCATTGCCGTTACATCTTCAATTAAATTAGTTCCCCAAGCATGTTCATTTGTTACGGGATATATTGGCCCTCTACAAATTTTTTCATATTCAGTTTCTGTCATGGGTCTCAAAGCTGACCAATCTAAATAAGCTGCAAGATTCTGCCAATTTATATAGCCAGCAGCTCTATGTGGATACAATGTTGTATAATTAGGCCATGAACCAGCTCTATTAATTCTATTTGAATTATAAGTGAAAATTTTTGTAGCCTGATCGGATGATAATGTATTCATAAACGAAACGATTTGCCCTTCTGTTATTTCGTATTTCATAACATAAACACTATCGTATCCTACGGGAAAAGAAGCTGGAAGACTAGTAGGAACAGTACCTGCTGATATTGAGTAAATATTACCAGCACCTGTCCCTCTGGTTAACGCCCCGTCACTAGTTACATGCAGAGGCGTATTAGCCGAACCAGATCCGCCATCTTTAAATGAATAATAAGAAACTCCATCCCCTAAATAAAAATCTCCTGTTGGTATATAAACCATTTCTATCCCAAAAACTTTAAAATCATAACTAGCTCCATCGTTTGGAGCTGTCATTTTTAAAGTTACTGTAACGTTTGTAATGTTTCCACTTCCTGTATTTTCTCTTTTCACAATAACTCCTTTGCCATCTAAGTTATAGTTATCTACTTCTAAAGGAGAGCCAGTCGTTAAATTGGATGGTGTAGTACTAAACTCGACGTGTTCCCATGCTCCTGAAGAAGCACAATTTCGATATTTTGCAAAAAGGTAAACTCCATCCCAGTTATTGGGAGCTGAAGTTGTATTCCAAGAGTTATCCCAACTAATGGTAAAGACTAAATTATTGGTCGTTGTTACTGTTGGAACTCCAATTTGTAAGTTATTTGCTTTTATGCTATTTGATTGAACAAATAACAGCAAAATAATTGATAAAGTTAAAAACTTAAAATTCATATTTGTATAATTTAAACTAATTTCCTTAAATAAAAACATCGAAAAAGAAAACAAATTCCGTTGATTAACACGAAGTTAACTTTTTTTTTAAAAAAAAGGCAAAATATTATATGATATAAATCAAAAAAATATAAAGTTTACCCCAACTTAAAATCTGAAGTCGTGTGGAAAGTAATGTCTGGATAGTCTAATTCTGCTTGTTGCAACAAAAATGGAGAATCAGCTAAAAATACAGTATTTCCATCTTTATCGTACGCAATGTTACTTGCTTTACGTCTAATAAATTCATTAATTTTACTTTCGTCCCCCGAAGTCATCCAACATGCTTTGTGATGAGAACGATGCATAAAGCTACAAGAAGCGTTATACTCATGTTTTAATCGATATTGGATGACCTCGAATTGAAGTTCTCCAACTGTTCCTATTATTTTACGATTCCCTGGTTGTATGGTAAACAATTGAGCTACTCCCTCATCAGTCAACTGCCTTAATCCTTTTTCCAATTGTTTTGACTTCATTGGATCATCATTCTGAACTTCCTTAAAAATCTCTGGAGAAAAACTAGGCATTCCTTTATACATAAAGTTTTCTCCTGCTGTAAGTGTATCTCCTATTTTAAAAACTCCTGTATCATACAAACCTATAACATCTCCAGGATAAGCGTTCTCTATAATTTCTTTGCTTGAAGCCATAAAACTAGTCGGATTCGAGAATTTTACTTTCTTATCTAATCGAATGTTTTTATAAAATGTATTTCGCTTAAACTCTCCTGAGACTATTCTCAAAAAGGCTATTCGATCTCTATGTTTAGGATCTATATTGGCGTGAATCTTAAATACAAATCCACTAAACTTTGGATTCTCAGGTTCTACAAAACCTTGGTCTGACATTCTACCTTGTGGTGTTGGTGAAATATCGACAAATGAATCTAACAATTCTTGAACTCCAAAATTATTCAATGCCGAACCAAAATAAACTGGCGCTACTTCTCCTGCTAAATAAGTTTCTCTTTCAAAATCTCCATAAACTCCGTTCACCAATTCTACTTCTTCTCGTAGCATTGCTGCATCCTCGTCTCCTATTGCATCGTTTAAAGTAGAATCGTCAATGTCTTGTATTTCGATTACTTCTTTTTCTATTTCGGTTTTGTTTCCACTAAATAAGTTTAAGGTATCTCTGTGAAGGTTATATACACCTTTAAAAGTTTCTCCAATTCCAATTGGCCAACTCATTGGGCGTACTTTTATGCTTAATTTTTCTTCCAATTCATCCAATAAATCAAAAGCGTCTTGTCCTTCTCTATCCATTTTATTAATGAATACAATCACTGGAGTATTTCTCATTCTACAAACCTCCATCAATCGCTCGGTTTGAGCCTCTACTCCATTAGCACAATCAATTACAAGAATTACACTATCTACAGCTGTTAGCGTTCTATAAGTATCTTCTGCAAAATCTTTGTGCCCAGGCGTATCTAATATATTTATTTGACGGTCTCTATAGTTAAATGCCATTACAGAAGTCGCAACAGAAATCCCCCTTTGCTTCTCAATTTCCATAAAATCGGAAGTCGCTGTTTTCTTAATTTTATTATTTTTTACAGCTCCTGCTGTCTGAATCGCTCCACCAAAAAGCAATAACTTTTCTGTTAAAGTTGTTTTTCCTGCATCAGGGTGACTAATAATACCAAAGGTTCTTCTCTTGCTTATTTCTTCTTGTAAACTCATAGTTTGCAAAAATATCTTTTATACTTAACATTCGGAAACAATCTATCCTTTTTATTTCATTTGATATTTTCAAAACAAAAAAATTGTGCTCTATCTAAATCCATTTCCCCAACAAAAAAAAGCCTTATCATAATTAAATGATAAGGCTTTTATATTTTTCTAAAAGAAGGTTTTTACACTTCTTCAAAATCTACATCTTGAACTTCTTCATCTCCTCCAGTTTCAGCATTAGCTTCTGGTTGAGGAGCATCTCCTTCACCTCCTTTATACATTTCTGCACTTGCAGCTTGGAATACTTCGTTTAATTTATCCATTGCAGGTTTTACCGATGCAACTTCTTTGGTAGCGTGAGCCATTCTCAAATCTTTAAGCGCTGATTCTATTGCTTCTTTTTTGTCTGCTGGAAGTTTGTCTCCGTTTTCTTTAAGTTGTTTTTCAACTTGGAAGATTAAACTATCTGCTTGATTCAAAGTATCAATATCTTCTTTTTTCTTTTTATCTGCTTCAGCATTTGCTTCTGCTTCTTGACGCATTTTTTCAATTTCAGCTTCACTCAATCCAGAAGAAGCTTCGATTCTAATATCTTGTTTCTTTCCAGTAGCTTTATCTGTAGCACTTACTGTTATAATACCATTAGCATCAATATCAAAAGCAACTTCAATTTGAGGTACACCTCTTTGTGCAGGAGGTAAATTATCTAAATTAAATTTACCAATTGTTCTGTTGTCCGTAGCCATAGAACGATCTCCTTGCAAGACATGAATCTCTACCGATGGTTGATTATCTACAGCTGTAGAAAATACTTGCGATTTTTGAGTAGGAATAGTTGTATTCGCTTCAATTAAACGAGTCATTACTCCTCCCATAGTTTCAATACCCAAAGACAATGGCGTAACATCTAATAAAAGAACATCTTTTACTTCTCCTGTCAAAACTCCTCCTTGAATTGCTGCTCCTAAAGAAACAACCTCATCAGGATTAACTCCTTTTGATGGTGCTTTTCCAAAGAATTTTTCTACCGCTTCTTGTATTGCTGGAATACGAGTAGAACCACCAACCAAAATAATTTCATCAATATCGCTTGTGCTTAATCCTGCATTACTCAATGCCGATTTACAAGGTTCAATTGTACGTTTGATTAAATCATCAATTAATTGCTCAAATTTCGCTCTTGTTAATGTTCTTACCAAGTGTTTTGGAACACCATTTACAGGCATTATGTATGGTAAGTTAATCTCAGTAGAAGTTGTACTAGATAATTCTATTTTTGCTTTTTCAGCAGCTTCTTTCAAACGTTGTAAAGCCATTGGATCATCTCTTAAATCTAATCCTTCGTCTTTTTTAAACTCGTCAGCCAACCAGTTGATTATTTTATCATCAACATCATCACCTCCCAAGTGCGTATCACCATCAGTAGCTAATACTTCAAAAACTCCGTCACCTAATTCCAATACAGAAACATCATGTGTTCCTCCACCAAAATCAAATACAACTATTTTTTGATCAGCTCCTTTTTTATCCATTCCGTAAGCCAACGCAGCTGCAGTAGGTTCGTTTATGATTCTTTTCACATCCAATCCTGCAATTTCTCCGGCTTCTTTAGTTGCCTGTCTTTGCGAATCGTTAAAGTATGCAGGAACTGTAATCACAGCTTCTGTAACTTCTTGTCCTAAATAATCTTCAGCTGTTTTCTTCATTTTTTGAAGAATCATTGCCGATATTTCTTGTGGCGAATATTTACGATCGTCAATTAAGATACGAGGCGTATTATTGTCTCCTTTTACAACTTTATAAGGTACTCTTTTTACTTCTTTTGTAACCTCATCAAACTTGTTTCCCATAAAACGTTTTACCGAGTAAATTGTTTTTGTTGGGTTTACAATCGCTTGTCTTTTTGCAGGATCTCCAACTTTACGTTCTCCTCCTTCTATAAATGCAACAATCGAAGGAGTTGTTCTTTTTCCTTCCGCATTTTCAATTACAACAGGTTCGTTTCCTTCCATTACAGATACACACGAATTTGTTGTTCCTAAATCTATTCCTATTATTTTTCCCATTTTATTATCTATTTTAAATTGGTTATTATTTTCTATTTACATTTTCTCTTTATTCAATTCTTGTGCCATCACTATTTTGTGCCAATTTGAAATCAATAAGCTGACAAAGCGTCAGTTTCAATGTTAGAAACATTTCGTTTTTCTGAGTTTCTGTCTGATTATTCTTAAAATGAGACAGACATTAATAATCCGCTCCCTTTATTCTCCAGAGCAACTAACCAATAAAAGTCAACTATTTTGAATCGTTAGGGTGTTCCTTTTTTTCTAAAAGAAGAAAAAAAGGCGGGCTATCACTACTCAATCTTTTTTTAGAAAATAAAAAAAAGGATTTCAAACAAACCGTTCTATCCCTAACACAAAGAAAACTAAACACCTTATTTAGGGCAATGAAAAAAAACTCGAAATCAGTAGTGTCGTTTTTTAGGCTTTTCAGTAAACTCTAAATACCTTATTTATAGGATGACTTGGAGTCATTCTATAAATCCATCATCTAAAAAACAACTTTTACACGCTCATAATCTTCCAGCAAATACGCTTTACATATCTTATGGTAAAACTTCTTTTGCTTTTTACCTATTTGATAGGACCTCTTATAGAACTTATAATATTCGGGAACAATAAAAAAACCTAAAGACATTACAAGATATAAATATAAGCTTCTTTTTCCATTTCCATACAGTAAAAATTGTAAGCCTATTTCTTCTTTGACCGAAACTCCATAGCCTGTTATAACATGGAACAAATCGTGAGTTTCGTGTTTTGGGAAAAACTCAAATCCATTTACAGCTAAAAATACTCCTACTTTATACCCAAATGTATTTTTTGGATACAGCTGTAAATCTGAAGCTGATAAATCCCAAGGAGCTTTATTTCTTTTAAACCACTTGGCATAAGGCTCTGCACTTTTTTGAAACAAATAGTGACAAAGCCTTTCTCTATAATTTAGTTTTATTGCTGTCATTGTTTTCAAATTATAAAATATTCTTCTCTGGATTGGTTCGCTTTTTGGTTTTTTAAGAGTTTAATTGACCAATAAATAATATTAAGTAACACTCCAAACAACAGCGTAACTCCCCAAGTTGTAGGATAAGAAATAGGGCTTAAAATTCGATTTGAAACATCAACAAATAGAAGGCTTGGATTGTTGAGAATATCCCAAGTGTTCCATCGCAAAAAACGCCCTAAGTAAACACCAAAAGAGGCTACAAATAAAATTGTAGTACTGAAAATAGCTATTTGCTTTTGACTAAAAAGAGTTGACAATAATTGCTCTATTTTCATTAGACTTAAGAACCCTAATAACAAACCTGTCCATGCAAATGAGACAATAAGAATAATATCGAACCATTTTGGAACTTCTGTTTTTATTCTTAGGTGATACAAATCGGTTAAAATATAAGGTGCGTTTGGAAAAAAAGCTAACCATACTAAAATAAGCGCTCCTAATTTTAACTTTTGAATATTGCTAGATCCCATATCTGCTATTGAGGAGCTTAGTAAATAAGGAATTGAAGCTAAGAATAAATTCCAGTTTAAGAAAAGAAAGAAAAAGGAATTAGACCTGTAAACTCTAGCTATAGATAATATAAAACAGAATAATATCATTAAAATTAAGAGTCTATTTATTGTTTTTATGGATTGATTCATCGGTAAAAGTATTATTGATTATATGAGATTGATTAGTTTTGGTATAAAAATTAGAACACCAACAATGACGGCGAAAATGGAAAAAATCAACACTGCTCCTGCACTGGCATCCTTTACTTTTTTTATTGATTTATTGTAATTCAAATCGACTTCATCGGATAAGGTTTCTATTGCTGTGTTTATCATTTCTAAAGCGAGTACCAAACCGA
>WFNC01000154.1 GCA_015488785.1 Flavobacteriales bacterium
CTATATTCGACCGTTATATCAAGTGTATTAAAATAATAGTCATTATAAAAATATAAAACTTATTTACGATAAAATAGCACTTAATTATTATGAAGGATATTCAATGGCAAAAGACCTCACTAATTCAAGTTTAGAACGACAAAATATATTAAATAATCCTTATGCAATCCAAGAAATACAAAAAGCTACAAATATTACAGGTGTAAATTTTGAAGGAAACTTACGATTAACAAAAGAACAAGTGTCTCTATTTTTTGGTGTCGATATACGTACAATAGAACGGTACCTTGAATCATATACAAATGAGTTAGGTCAGAATGGATATATAGTCATTAAAGGCCAAAAACTAAAAGATTTTCGTGCTGCTATTGAAGCGCAATCTGTGACCGACATTGATGTCGGTCACAAAGTAAGAAACCTCGGTATATTCGACTTTAGGTCGCTCTTAAACATTGCAATGCTATTAACAGAAAGTGAAACAGCTAGAGTGTTAAGGCAGACAATTTTAGATATTGTAATTGATACTATTAATCAGCGTACTGGTGGAGGAACTAAGTATATAAATCAACGTGATGAAGAATTTATACATGCTTCCTTTGCAGAAGAAAACTATCGTAAAGATTTTACAGATGCATTACGTGACTATGTTAGCATGGGACCATTTAAATATCCATTATATACAGATAAAATATATGTGTCTATATTTCGTGAGAATTCAAAGGCGTATAGAAAAATTCTTAAATTACATGAAAAAGACAAAGTAAGAGATACTTTTTATTCAGAAATTCTAGATTTGATTGCATCTTTTGAGTTTGGATTTGCTAAATCATTAGAGAAAAAAAGTAACAAAACGGGTAGACCTTTAACTTCTTTAGAAGTAGAAAAGCTCTATAGAAAATTTGAAGAACAAGACCATTGGACACCCTTAATTGAACGTGCACGTAACAAAATGGCTAGTCGCGATTTAGCATTTAGAGATGCCTTACATAAGCAATTATCAGAATATATAACTCCTGTTCAGGCCGCAGAATTTGAACGCTTTTTGGGAGACAAGAGTAAAGAACTTGAAGAACGTCTTGAAGATGCAAAAGATGTTTTTAAACGTCTTAAAGAGAGGGAATAATGCCTTTAATATACTTATCTCTTGAACAAGCAATTGAAATACATCAAAAAACTGTAGAAATAAGTGGAGGTGGAGCTACTGGACATTTAAATGTCGGCCAACTAGGCAGTTGTCTTGAACATATTCAGAATGACGATTATTATCCTACATTTGAAGATAAATTAACACATATTTTCTTTTGTGCCAATAAAAACCACTGTTTTGAAGATGGAAATAAACGTATTGCAATTTCCCTAGGAGCACAATTTCTTTTACTAAATGGGTATGTTTTTGTTGTTCAACGATTTCTAAGAGAAATGGAAAATATAAGCTACCATGTAGCAGCTGGATTAATTGATAAAGATTTCTTACTAGAAATCATATCAGCTGTTATAACTGATGATATTGATGACGAATCATTAAAGCTGAAAATATTTACTGCAATTTCTCAAGAGTTGTCTTAAAGCATAAAAATTAAGATATAACAAAACCTTGCAACGAACGCAAAGAGAGCGTCGCTGAAGTCAAACGTTGTACGTTTCCGCGTTGCGAAAACGTACAACGGCGAAGCTGAGCCCTAAACGTGCCACCCACCATTTGTCGTATTTCGCTTCGCTACATACAACAAATAGCAGGAGTCCCACATCAAGCTATACTCCAGAAAATCGCAAGCGAATTTTCTGAACTATAACTTAATGGAGCTCAGCTTCGCCGTTATACAAAGGAATTAAATGAATTGGTTATACTTTAAAATTTCAATAATTATAATTGGTATTGTTCTTTCAATAAGCAATGGTACAATGACGATACATGCTACTCCACCAATAACAAAAGATATTTTAATTGTTCCTCTAATCTTTGGAATATTTGCTATCCAATTTATATTAGGCATTCAAACTTTAAATAAATCTAGTGATACATCTTGGAAAAAACCTCAATGGAATAGTAATTTTCTTAATTTACGTCAACCTGCTCAATTTTTTCATTTTGGAGCTTGGTTTTTAATAATATCTACAATCCCTATGTTGACACTCACATTTATACAATCAAGAGAATACTTTTTAGATGCAATGATGCCATTTATCTTTGGTATAGGAACCCTACTTGGCGTTATACTATCAACATATATATTTAAAAATAAATATGAGTGAGTCGGATATTTTGCTATAATAAAATAAAAGGTTATTCAAATGGCAATCATCTCAATGTTTTATGGCATCATTATCTCAATGTACTATTTTGACAATAGAAAACATAAACTGGCTCACATACATGTAAAATATCAAGGTGAACAAGCTATCTTTACCATTCCAGAAGGAAAGATGCTTGAGGGTGATATGAAGACAAGCAAAAGGAAACTTGTTGAAGCTTGGATAGAAATTCATAAAGATGAGTTAATGGCCGATTGGGAACTAGCAATCAACGGTGAAGAAATTTTTAAAATTGAACCTTTAAAGTAGGAGTGAATTATGACACCAAATATTACAGATGTAAAAGCACAAGATAATTATGAGATTTTACTTTCTTTTGAAAATGGCGAGATAAAAATTTTTGATATGAAACCGTATATTGAAAAAGGTTTTTTCAAACAACTTCAAGACAAAACTTACTTTAAAACGGTCAAACCCCACTTTGACTCTATTCAGTGGGCAAATGGTCAAGACTTATCCCCTGACACTTTGTACCTTGATAGCCGTTCTGCATAACAAGTACGAGGAGACCAATAATTTCCCTAGCGGAAAATTATTGCTCACGATAGCCGTTA
>WFNC01000155.1 GCA_015488785.1 Flavobacteriales bacterium
ATTGGATGTAAAACATCTGTTTCTTCTTTAGATAATGTGAAACTGGCAACAGGGTTTGGCCAAGCATTAATATAACTATCTTTTACTAAAGTGTCTTTACAATTATGAGTATTTGTAATGATTAATGAAACATCAAATTCACCATCTGTATTAAAGCATTTTTCGGGGTTTTCTAATATGCTAATACCGTTTTCTTCAAATGTCCAATGACGAGTATTTATAGCTACAGCATCGGTAGAATTATCAGTAAATGTAACACATAAAGGAACACAATCTTCTGTTTTATCAACGGTAAAAGCTGCAGTTGGTTTATTGTAAATCGTAATGTTTTTTTCTAAGGTATCTGAACAACCAAAGTCTGAAGTTCCAATTAGTTTAACCAAGTAAGTTCTATCTGTAATGTACTGGTGGGTTGGAGCTAATGAATTACTCGTGTATGTATCTCCAAGGTCCCATTGCCAAGAACTAAAACCTCCTGTAGCAATTATACTTGTATTAGTAAACGAAGATGCTCCTTCGTTAATACATTTATCAACAGAAGCAAAATTAACATTTGGAATAGGATATGCTGATACAAAAACAATCGTATCGTCAGAGCAATTATTGTCAGAAATTACTGTTAGTTTGACTTGATAAAGTCCATCCATTGAGTATTTGTGTTTTGTATTTTCGTTAAGGTCTAATGAAGATCCATCTCCAAAACTCCAAATGTAATCTGTAATTGTATTAGGATTGTCAATTGTACTTGAATTAGTGAAAACTAGCGAATCGTATAAACATTCGTTGGTTGCAGAAAATGAAGCTAACGGAATGGGATATCTTGTAATGTTTTGTTCTATTGTATCCCTACAATTGTGACTTGATTCTACAATTAACTGCGCTACATAAGTACCTGGATTCGAGTATTGATGAGAAATATTTTGAGAAGTTGTTGTAAAACCATCACCCAAATTCCATTGGTAAGAAATAATTTGATCGTTTAAAACAGTCGAACTATTAATAAAAGTAGCAACAAGGTTATTACAGTCATCTGCAGTAATAAAATTTGCATTAGGACTTGTATAGGCTTCAATTGTAGAACTAATGGAATCGATACATCCATGATTTGAAGTTACAATCAGTTTTACTGGATTGGTTCCAGTTGTTTGTAATAAAATATTAGGGTTTTGTAAATTAGAATTTAGTCCAGGCCCAAAATTCCAACTCCAGTTAAATATGTTGTCTGGAGTATTAATGGTTGATTGGTCAACAAAACTAACTTCGTTGTAGATACATTCTGGAGTAGCTGTGTAACTCGGAATTGGTAAAGGATATCTTATTACAGTATTAATAATAGTGTCTTTACAATTATGGTCTGAAGTTACAACCAATTTTGCACTGTAATTTCCATCACTTGCATAAGTATGGCTTTCATTTAATGAATTACTCGTTTGTCCATCTCCAAAAGACCAAAGTGAATGAGTTAAGCTTCCTGTTGAAATAGATGATTCATTAGTGAAAACTGTAGCTTTATTAAAACAGTCATCAGGACTTGTAAAAGAGGCGTTAGGAACTTCATAAACAGTAACAGTTTGTTCGGTAGAGTCGGAGCAACCTTGACCAAAAGTGGTGACTAATTTTACTGTATAATTACCTTCGCTAGCATATTTATGTTTCGGGTTGAAATTAGATGTGTTGTCACCGTCTCCAAAATACCAAAGTTCCGAAACCGAAGAGTTTGTATTGTTGATAAAACTTAAACTATCGTATTGACATTCATTATTTGATTGGAAAGTAACAGTGGGTATTGCTTCTAGACTTAAGTTAACTGTATCTTTAGCGGTACAACTATTGACATCAGTAATCGTGAGGATGTAACTACCTGCAACGCCTTTGGTTATACTAGCCGTACTTTCTCCACTATTCCAACTATAAGAATCGCCGGTATTTGTATTGTCAGGACTAAAAGTCGTAGTCGTACTAGGACATATACTTTTATCAGTTCCTAAACTAAATGACGGGTCAAACACATGAACTTGTTTAGTAATACTACTTACACAGCCTAAATAATCAACTACAGTCAGTTGAAGGTCATAGGTTCCAGAAGAAGTGTATGTGTGTTGAGTTGAAGTTACATTTGTTGTTGTAGATCCATCTCCAAAATCCCAAACAATTCCTTGATATGGGTTTATTCCAGTGCTCGAACATAAAATATTAGGGTTAATGGGTTGCCCTAAACAAACACTATCATTAGTAGTAAATAAAAAATCAGGCATTGGAGTGTAAGTGAAGTTAGAATAAGTAACATTTGCTTGAGACTCATTCAGAAAACCGAATTTTCCAGGGTTAAAACAACCGTTTACATCCATTATTTGAGCCCCATCTACTGAAATTATAATTTTACTCGTTTGATAAGTTAAGCTAAAATTATGATTAAATGATCTTGTCCAGTAGTTTCCGACACTAGCATAAAGCGTTGATAGTAATCCGGTTTGATCATACTCTCTAACATACATGCCATTTCCATCTCCACCTTGGTCCCATTGAAACCGATAATAATGAAAAGGAGCTGTTCCTATTGTTCCTTCTACTCCAAATACAAAACCCATAATATCATCGTCTGTATCATCTGTTCTTAGCGTTCCCGCCATTGAAACATTGATGAATGGTTGCGGACTTAAGAAGTAAAAGGCACTACCATTTACGGTTTGATTTACAGATGTCCCTGTTACATTCCACGTTCCTCCTTGTGCTGTCCATGTATTTAAATCCATAGCCGTATTGCTACATTGACTATAGTATCTGTTTATTAAAAAAGATAGCGATAATAAAAGTAAGTATTTCATAAAGTATTGCTTTTTAACTAGACGTAATAATAGATGTAAAGTTGCCTTGATACACTTAAAGCAAATAGCTACGTTTTTGTTGAGCCTTTCTATTGTTTAATACTGTCGTTATATAGACTTGAAGTTTCAAGTTATAGTAGTGTTTTACGTCTAAATTTTAAAAAGAAAAAATCAAGCTTCATCAAAATCAACAACCAAATTACTTGAAGCTGGATGTGCCTGGCAAGTTAAAATATATCCTTCTGCAACTTCTTCTTCACTCAAAGAATAATTAGCGTCCATTGTTGCTCTACCTTCAGTAACTAATGCTTTGCAAGTACAACAAACCGCTCCTTTACATGAGAATGGAACATCTACATCTTCTTTCATTGCAGCGTCTAAAATTGTAAGCCCTTTTGATTTTAAAGTGAATTCAACTTCTTCATCATCATAAATAACTTTTACCGTTGCTTCTCCATCAAAATGACTCTCTTCTTTTGGAGTTTCTTTAGCTAAAAGAACGGGTGTAGTAAATAATTCGTAATTAATTTTAGTGGCACTTACCCCAAAAGTTTTTAAACTTTCATCTACCGCTACAATCATTTCTTCTGGTCCGCACATATAAAATTTATCGGCTTTCAATAACTCTAAATTTTGCTTGAAAATGGCATCGACCCTTTCTTTATTTATCCTACCTTCTGTTGCAGAATCGCCTGTACTTTCTCTCGAATAAATAGAAATAAGATTAAATCGGTCGTTTTTTAAAGCTTCTATTTCTGAATAAAAAATTGTACTTTCTTTTGTTTTATTTCCATAAATAAGCGTAAACTTACTATTCGGTTCTTGATTTAAGACAGATTTTACCATCGAAACAATCGGAGTGATTCCACTTCCTGCAGCAAAAGCAACGTAATGGTTGTTGGCATCTTTATTTGTTTCAAGAATGAAATTTCCTTGTGGAGGCATTACTTCAATGC
>WFNC01000156.1 GCA_015488785.1 Flavobacteriales bacterium
GTATCTAATTCCTTTTTTTTTTTTTAACAAAAAAAGGTAATTGTCAATTATATTAAGTACCTCAAGTTTGAGACGTAAATATATTTGAAGGGTTGCTATTTCAAAAAAAAAAATTAAGAGCAGAATTCAATTACCAAATCATAAAATTCTAATGGGTTTTCGGCGTGTATCCAATGACCGACACCATAAATGGTTTCTATCTCGCTATTGCTAAATTGATTGTAAATATTTTGATAATCATCTTCTGTAATATAATTGGATTTTTCTCCTCGTATAAATAGAGTAGGAGTCTCAACTTTTATCATTGGTATTTCGGCTAAAATATTTTCCATTTTATTAGTTAGAACTGGAATGTTTATTCTCCACCCGAGTTGACCTTTGTCTATCCAATAAAGGTTTTTTAATAAAAATTGTCGAATACTAATGTTGTCAATATATTTTTTTAATTGTTCATCAGCTTCTCTTCTGTTCTTAATTTTAGCTAAATCTAGACTATTTAGTCCCTCCAATATTTGTTGATGATGCATTGGATATCTTTTTGGAGCAATATCTACAACAATCATTTTATCGATATATTCTGGATGCTTGGTCGCGTAAGTCATTACTGTTTTCCCTCCCATGGAATGCCCAATTAAGATAACGTCGCTAAGATTCAAGTCGGTTATAAATTCGTGTAAATCTTCAGCCATCAACTCATAGCTCATTTCTTCCGATTTTGGTGAATGGCCATGATTTCTTTGGTCGATTAAATAAACTTCGAAGTTTTCAGCAAATTTTTTACCAATCGTTTGCCAGTTGTCCAAGGTTCCAAATAATCCATGAACAATTATCATCGGTTGCCCTTCTCCGTATTTTTTATAGTGTAATTTCATATTGATTATTCTAATAATAGTTTATTGTAATAGCTGAATTCAAGACCGCTTTTATATAGTGAAATGAACCGCAGCGTATTTTTTAGGATTTCAACTCTTGATTTCTCAATTACAAAAGTTCTCGAAGGTAAAGTTGTACTGTATTTTCCATTCCAAAATGTAATGCATCTGCAACTAATGCATGTCCAATAGAAACTTCTTTAAGTCCTTTTATTTTTTGATTAAAATAGCGTAAATTATTTAAGTCTAAATCGTGACCTGCATTTATTTCTAGCCCTATTTCTAAAGCCTTTTCTGCTGTAAGAATAAATGGAGTGATTGCTTTTTCCTTGTCTATGTTATAATTCGCGGCATAAGATTCTGTATATAATTCTACTCGATCACTTCCACATTCTTTTGCTCCGATTACCATTTCGGGCTTAGCATCTACAAAAACAGAAACTCTTATTCCTTTCTCTTTAAATAAAGCAATTGTTTTAGTCAGAAATTCTTTATTTTTTATTGTATCCCATCCATGATTAGATGTCAATTGACCTTCTACATCAGGAACCAAAGTAACTTGTTCAGGAACTACTTTCAAAACTAAGTCTATAAACTTTTGTTCGCTAGGGTTTCCTTCTATATTGAATTCTGTTTTTAGAATAGGTTTCAAATCCAAAACATCTTGGTAAGTAATATGTCTTTCGTCAGGTCTTGGGTGTACCGTTATTCCTTGAGCTCCATACTTTTCAATATTAGTAGCGAAATTTAATAAATTTGGTACAGCTCCTTCTCCTCTAGCATTTCTGAGTGTTGCTATTTTATTTATGTTTACACTTAAATTTGTCATTGATTATTTAATTTGATGTAAAAATAAGGATTATATACTCAAATCAAACAGCTTTTCTTATTTTTGAAGTTGTCTTTTTTTAATATAGGCATTGCAAAATATTTTTGTATTGTATAATACAAATAGCTTTACTACTTTTTGGAGTAATCTTGACTCGTAGTAAGCTTCTTCATTTCTTATTAAGAAATGAAACCAAAGTCGTAAATTAATTTACAAAATAAAAATGAATAATCGAAAAAAAGAAAGTCGGTTTAATTATTCTCTTTCAGAACACTTTCAACACTCTCTATTACAGTGTCAATTACTGTTTTCATTTGTTCGCTTGTAAGATCAAACCAAACAGGAAGTGAAATTTCATTTTTATAATTGTTAAAAGCAGTAGGATAATTTTGGATGTCATATCCCAATTCTTTATAAAAAGTAAGCATTGGAAGTGGTAAATAGTGAACATTTACAGCGACTTCTTTTTTACTTATTTCTTCTATAATTTTATTTCGTTGCTCTTCTGAACAATCGATAATCCTTAATAGGTATAAATGGTATGAACTGGTTTTGTCCTTTGTTTCATAAACAGGCGTATTTGCCCAAGAATATTCATTAAGTCTGCTAGAATAGTAGTCAAATATCTCCTTCCTTTTAGCTAATGTCTCTTCATACCTTTCTATTTCAACTAGCCCTATTGCTGCTTGTAAATCGGTCATGTTGCATTTAAAACCTGCTTCCACTACGTCGTACCTCCAAGCTCCAACTTGCATTTTACTAAAAGCATCTTTTGTTTGTCCGTGCAATGAACTTGTCTTAAATTGTTTTTGCAATTCTTGATGATTAAATTTATCTGCTACATTAAAGACAACTGCTCCGCCTTCAGCAGTTGTTAAGTTTTTTACTGCATGAAATGAAAATGAAGACATGTCTGCCAACATTCCTGCTTTTTTACTCTTGTAAATTGCTCCAATAGAATGTGCTGAATCAGAAAGTATTGTAATTCTTCCCATTTTTTTCTGAACAGTATTATTTGGCGAAAATAAGCTTAAAATTTCTAAGCTATTTACCGTTTTAAAAAGTTCGTCGTAGTCTATTGGTAGTCCTCCTATATCAACAGGTATTATCGCTTTAGTTTTTGATGTAATTGCTTCTTTTATTTTTTCAATATTGATGTTGAAATCAGAAGAATTTACATCAACCATTATTGGCGTAGCTCCAGTATGTTTAACGACATTAGCGGTCGCACAATAAGTATAAGCAGGGATTATCACTTCATCTCCTTCTTTGATTCCTAACCAATGCAAAATTAATTGCATTCCTGCTGTTGCAGAACTTAAAGCAACAACAGCGTCTCCACCAACAAAATCAGCTATTTTATTTTCAAACTCTCTTGTTTTGGGACCTGTTGTAATCCATCCACTTCTAAGCGCGTCTGTAACACTAGCAATTGTTTTTTCGTCAATTCTAGGGGGAGAAAAAGGAATCATAAGTATAAGTTTTGATAGAAGTAATCTACTTCTTGAGTATCCATGAGCTAATTTCTTGCTCTGATTTTATTTTTGTTTTAGCTTTTTTAGCCAACTTTCTTTTAGAATACTGACCGATTGAAACTCTGAATAAACCTTTGTTTTGGTCTAGTATTTTTGCAGAATAGCCTAGCTCTATCATTTGATTAACCAAATGATTTGCATTTTCTTTTTTACTAAAACAACCTCCAATTATATGGTAAACTTTATTTGTATTTAAATCTGTTGATTGTTCAATTTGTTTTGTTTCAACAAATGTAGTTTCTATTTTAGCAATAGGAACTTCAGTGTTTCTGACCCAAACATAAATACGCTCATCCAAATTTACTTTCTGAATACTTTTAGAATAATCAAAAGCCAAAACTTCTTCAGTCTTTTCCAAATTCAATGTTTCCAATGATTGTTTCTTGTATTTTTTTATTTTTTGAAAAGTAAATGGATTTAAATCTGAATAATGAAATTGTTGTGTATTATCCAATAAACCTGTTTTCATCGGTATCCAAGCAGAATAAAAAGCGATAGGA
>WFNC01000157.1 GCA_015488785.1 Flavobacteriales bacterium
CAATGGAGAATATATTTTAACGACTTTCCATAGACCATCTAATGTAGATGCAAAACAGAATTTACAAAAAATGGTCGATTTATTGACTTGGTTAGCGACCTACAAAAAAGTAGTTATACCAATGCATCCACGTACTTTAAAAATGCTCGAAAAGTTTGAATTATTGAAAGCTATAGAAGCAAACGAATCGATTGTTATCACAAAACCATTAGGCTATTTTGAGTTTCAAAAACTGATTAAATATAGCTTAGTTGTCATTACCGATAGTGGTGGAATACAAGAAGAAACCACCTATAGACAAGTTCCTTGTCTTACCGTAAGAAAAAATACAGAACGTCCATCTACAATTACGGAAGGAACAAATGTATTGGTCAATTTTGTAAAAGAAGACATCGAAGTTTATTTGAATCAAATTATTGAAGGAACTTACAAAAAAGGATCTATTCCTAAATATTGGGATGGAAACGCAACCGAAAGAATATTAGCTATTCTATGAAAAAGCAAATTCATTATATAACCTATAACGATATATATAATGGTATTTATCAAAGTCAAGTAATTGATGTTGTCGATTTTTTGAACCAAAATTTTGAAGTAGAAGTTTCTTTAATCTCATTCGTGCCAGCAAGACTATGGTTGGAACAACGTAAGGTTATAAAATCTAAATATCCTAAAGCTAAAGTCTATCCCATATTGGGGAGTGTTAGTAATTGGAAAAGAACACAATTATTATTCAATTTTATTTCCAAAAAAGCGGCTGCAATTTGTAGAGGGCCTTTGGCTTTTATGATTGCCAACAGTTGTTATAAAAAAACAATATACGATGGGCGAGCAGCAGTTGGAGCTGAGGTAAAAGAGTATGATGTAACGGGGAGTAAAGAATTAGACCAATTGTTTATAGATGCCGAAATATTTTCCGTTACTAATGCCAATTTTTTCATTAGTGTTTCTCAGCAATTAATTAATTATTGGCAAAACGAATTAAAAATAAATATTCCTAAAGAAAAAGTAGTTGTAATTCCTTGTACATTGTCTAGCGTAGCTCAAATTTCTAAAAAAAATAGAGAAGATAATAATATTCGGGTTGTTTATTCTGGAGGTACAGGACCTTGGCAATCATTTGGAAAGGTTGTTCGTTTGTTAGACGATTTAATGTTACAGCAAGGCAACGTAGAAGTTTTGTTTTTAACTAAATTGAATAAAGAAATAGAATCTTTGCAAGAAAAGCATCCAAATCGTTGCATTCAAAAATGGGTCAACCACGATGAGGTTTACAACGAATTATCAAGTTGTGACTACGGAATTTTATTACGAGAAGATAAAGTAACCAACAAAGTAGCTTCCCCTGTAAAGTTTGCAGAATACCTAAACGCAGGTTTAAGTGTATTAATTTCTTCTAATATTGGTGATTTTTCTCAGTTTGTGCTTGCTAATAATTGCGGAATTATTGTTGGTGATAACATTCCTACTTTAGATAAAATAGGACAAAAAGAAAAAATAGCGTTTCAGAAAATATGTCAACAAAATTTTACGAAAGAAGTTGTTAAAAGCCAATATTTGAAGGTCGTGGAGTTTTGTTAAATGATTATTTTTCTCCAATCACTTTCAATTTTATATTTAGCGTTTGCTTTTTTTAAAAAGCGAGAAAGGACGTCTAAATTATGTTGGGAAATCATTTTTGGGTGACTAATAAACTGCATGTAATTATTTGCCTCCAAATATCGATTATAAGTATTCAATTTGTTAATGGTTAATAATTCGATCGAAATCATTTCTTTAGATACATCATACAAAGAAGGCGTGTTTTTAAAACTTTTAAACGCAGCGCCAATTCCGTTCCCTTTATTTCTTCCATAAGGAATTTTCCACAATATCTTATTTATTACTTTATTTACAAATTTGTTTTTATCAATTGAAATACTAGAAATAGGAAACTCTTTATATTTTCCCTCTTTTGATTTTATATTGATTTCTGAGTCGAAACGATAAGGAGTAGCGTTAGAACTTATATTCTTAAAATCATAACTAAGTGTATTTCCTTCTTTTTCTGCCTCTCCCAAAACAGAGAAATCAGTTGTTATGTTATGTTTGTCAAATAAGGGGACGAAAATTTCGAAAGGTTGAATGCACCACCCTCCAGCTCTATAGGCATCTATTTTATAATGTCGTTTTGTATTGCTTAAAATATTATTTAAAGCATTCATAGCGTTATCAAAGTGATCTTGCCTTTCTTCAATGCTTAAAGAATTGATTCTATATTTAGAATTATTAGACAGGTTCCATTCGTTTAAACTAGAAATATATTTAGCATCTATCCAATGCGGATGAATATGCGGGTAAATATAATGCCCTTGTTCGATTAAAGATTCGAGTTGGATTTTTATATTTTGATAATCATTTTTAGCATTTTCATTACTTTCAATAACGTTTTCCAATCGAAATAAATAAGAACAATCAACAAAAAAAATACCCTTTAGATTATTTCTATTTAGAATAGCGACAACATTTTTAGTAGGTGTTAACATGCCATTTTCTACACTGCCACTTTTAGCACCTAAAAACAATTCGTAATCAAATGTAAAGAGTATTTGTTTTACTTCCATTTTATTAAAAATCTAAACCTCCATTTACTTTTATGTTGGTTCCAGTTATGTATTCTACGTCAATCAACATTTCTATTATTCTAGCTAACTCTTTTATCTTTCCAAGTCTTTTCATTGGGATGGTTTTTATAATGCCATTTCTAAATTCTTCAGGAATATTATAAGTTAATCCTCCGTCAAAATAACCCAGTTGAATACTGTTACAAGTAATTCCTTTTGTCGCATTTTCTACTGCCACGGTTTTGGTTAAACTATCGATAAAACCTTTACAACCTGCGTATATTCCAGTGCTAACAACAGGTAGTTCAGCAAGAATAGACGAAACTAAAATAATTCTACCATATTTTTTATCCCTCATTTTTATCAAGGAATTGCTTACAATATTGGCTGTTCCTTTTATATTTATATCTATAAGACGATCTCGTTCGCTAAGGTTTTTATTAGAGTACTTGTGCATAAAACTATCGTAATTTACACCACTAAAATTTAATACAATATCAATTTCGTTTTCTTGAAAAAAAGAAGAAACAGCTTCATTGTCTTGTACATTTACATCTTTAGACCCTAAAGGAATAATATTGAATTTTGAATCTAATTCTTTGGCGAGTTGAGAGCCTAAACCTCCTGTACCTCCAAATAATGCTATGTTTTTTTTCATTTTATTTTATTTTGTAAATTGTCTTGTCTTGTTTGTAAAGTAAATCTAAGGAATTTATTACATCTTCTGCTTGCATCCACCATAAAAATCCTTGGCCGATTTTAGTTTTTGTAGCTATTTTATTTTTTTCGAAGTAATTTGAAAAAAACTGCTCTATGGCTGGATCTTTTTCTATTCTTGTTTTATGAAATTCAGGATTATGACATAAAACAGCTAATTTAATTTCCTCATTCTTATGATTTTTAATCTTCACATTGAATGGTTTTGGCAAATAGACTGTTGGAAATTTAGCTAAATTTAAGTCTTCGTAAGTATGGTAAAAAGTAACATTATCATATTTTATTCCGAGTCCTAAAAGTTTTCCGTTTAGTTCTAAAAACCGACCAAAAGGAGTGTCTTTTCCAAAGTTTGAATTAGAAGAATGATGATCTTTGGTTATAAATTCAGCATGTTTTCCCCAAGCGGCAACAGAATGTGTTGGGTGTAAACTTCTAAAAACACCTTCGTTTTTTAAAAAAGCATTACTAATCGAACCTACAGTAGAAGGCGATGTCTTTGGGCAAAACACAGTGTTGGATTTTAGCGTTTTTTCCATTGACATGTCGATTGTGAAAACAGGAAAAATCAAAGTCCCATCATTGCCAATAACAGATTTAAAAGCATCAATTATTGTTTGAGGTCCACCTTCAATATAGCCCAAGCCTTTTAAAGAAGAGTGTATAAATAATGTATCTCCTTTTTTTATTCTAGCTTTTTTTATTCCTTTTATCAATGCTTCCTTGGTTAAAACAACAGACGTATTTTTAAATTCTTTAAATTTATTAACTTTAATCATCGACTTTATTTTCTTTTTAATAAAGCTTGGAATTATCTTTTTTATTTGGTTGAGCATAATCTGTTTTTAGATAAAATAACTTGTCTTTTTATAGCTTTAATAATTCTATATATTCCTTTGAAATGTTTTCAATAGAATGTTTATCAAAGTCATAGTTTTTATTAAAAAATGAATCTTCTTTAATTTTTGAAACATTATTCAAAATAGTATTTATTAAAGTGGTATTCCCTTTGGTATTGTTTTCTGAAGTTACCCCTAAATTATTTTCTTTAATAATAGATGACAGCTCATTGTTTTTACTCAAATAGACAACTCCTTTTTTGTAAAGAAAAGCATCGTAGATTTTAGATCCAAAAGCGTAAAAATAAACGTCGTCATTTATCACTAAGTGTAAATCCGAATAATACATCATCGTTTGAACTTCTGCAGGTGGAATGAAATTATAAAAATTTACATACTTGGCGTAATCTGAGTTTTTGATAATTTCTTTTGTCTTAGGCTCAAAATATCCAAATAGGTTAAATATAATATTCTCCTTTTCGATGTTTTTAATGTTATGAAAGTCAATCAATAGTTTATGAAGGTTCTTTTCTCTACCAAAATTAAGTGTGCCAAAATGGGAGATGTTAATTTTTTTAGCATTTAAATATTTATCTGGGAATTCGCCAAATGAAGAAGGCTTGTCTCTTTTGTCAAAGCCATTTAGTATGACTTTTCCTTTTGTAGGATAATTGGTTGATAAGTGCTTGAAGCGTTCTATGCAACCTGGAGTTACGGAAATATAATCGTCACAGTTCTTTATGGAGAATGCTTCCATTTTCTTTTGTTTAATGTATTTCCAGTGTTTCTTTGTTTGTGTAGGGAATTGATGGAAATACTCAGCCATCCATACATCTCTAAAATCTTGAAACACTTTTACATGAGGGTATTCTTGTTTTAGTTTGGCGGCAAAATAGTTTATGCTAAAAGGACCTCCTGTTGCTATTATAGCATCTGGAGTGTTTGTTTTTAAATGTTTTTTTATTTTTTTTCTAGCTAATACAGTAAATAGACTTCCGTCGTCTGTAAATTTAAAAACCCAATTTATAATTGTCTCTAAACGGAATGATATTCTATGAAAAAAAGGATTACTATTTCTAAACTTTATGATGGGGTTGGTAATCTTGACCACGTTTAAATTTGGATGTCGTTTTTTGTTCCAAGAAAAAGATTCTTTAGTTTCCCAATCACCACAATAAACTGTAGTATCTATTCCATTTTGAGCAAAGTAATCTGCCATTTTACCCCACCTTCTTGCTCCAACTCCTGCGTATGGAGGGAACTTATATGCTATTATAATTACTTTTTTCACTGAAATTATTTTTTTCTTTCCTCCCAAATAGATAAGGAGGCTAGTTTAATAATATTAGCACTATTTGCTTCTATATTATATTTTTTTGATGTGTTTTTTGCATGCGAACTAAAAAAGTCTTTGTTGTTTTTTACAATTAACTCTTGAGGAGTCGTAAATCCTTTTTTGTCTTTTCTCCATCTAATAGAACTAGGAATCTTGGTCATTGTATTTCTTAAAATGTATTTTTGCCATCCTTTGTTGATTAAAAAATGATTAGGCAAAGAATAAGAAAAATCAATTAATCTGTAATCTAAAAATGGATGCCTTGTTTCTACAGAAAAAGCCATAGAAGTTCTGTCGTCTGACAGCAGAAGATTAGGAAGTAGACTCGTGGTTAAATCGTACCTTAATAAATCTTTTAGTTGATTAAAATTATTCCATTGTGAAGAAATTGAAGAACTCACTTTTTCAAGCCCTGTTTTAAATTTAATAGCTAATTTAACTTCGTTAAGAACAATTCTGTGCAAGTTGTTTTTTGACAAGGATTTTAGTTCAGCGTAATGATTTACTTCGCTTATGTATTTTATAATCTTTCCAGAAAGTATAAGCTGCCTACAATATCGATAAAAATAATGGTGATAACCAGCAAGTACTTCATCTGCTCCTTGGCCAACTAAATTTATTTTAACTTGATTACTACTGACCAACTCTGCAACTTTATATTGAGCATAGAAAGAGGTAGATAAAACAGGAGATTCTTGATGGTAGATATGTCTTTTAAAATCTGAAGTCGTAAATTCTTCTAAAGGGTTTATTGTCTTTTTATTGACGTCAATTTGTTTTAAAATATTATTAATGTGTTCAGATTCGTCTCCAACTTGATTCGGAAATACTGCAGAAAAAGTTTGTGGTAAAAAATTAGGATTATCTTGCTTAGAAAATAAACTAGCAAAGTATAAAACAGTTGAAGAGTCTAGCCCTCCTGATAACCCAACTCCCCATGGAACGTCGGCTCTTGTTCTTATTTTTACTGCGTTACCGAGTAATGAATAGTATTTTTCTTCAGCATTTTTTTTTGTTATTGAGGCTGTTTGAATATCCCAGACATTGTAAAATGGTTTATAATTTAATTCTAAATTATTTGATTCTAGGTTAACTGTTGAGCTGTTCGATGGTTTAAATCGTTCAATTTCATTAAAAAAAGTATCGTCGTTATACGCTATAGAACTCTCTTTTAGGAACTTTAATTTTGCATTATTATTCTCACTAAATTTTAATTGAGGGTATGCTAATATTTGTTTTATCTCAGAGGAAAAAATAATACTGGTTTTATCATTATAATAATAAAGCGGTTTTACACCAAAGCGATCTTTAGAGATAAATAATTCTTTTTTATGAGCATTCCAAATAACAAAAGCCCACATACCATTAAATTTCGATTGACATTTCTCTCCCCATATATC
>WFNC01000158.1 GCA_015488785.1 Flavobacteriales bacterium
ATTTTTTAGGTTATGGACTGTCGCTACAAAAAGTAAATTTACTCCACTCCAAATCATTTGAAGAAGTAATTGAAAGGTGTTTAGCATTCGACAAAAAATCAAAACCGCAATGGATAACCGGTCGAGGATGGGACAATACCACATGGAAAAATAAACAATTTCCAACCAAAGAAAAATTAGACATAGCATTTCCAACCAAACCTGTTCTCATAAGAAGAATAGACGGACACGCAGCAATAGCTAATAGTGTCGCCTTAAAACGTGCCAATATAACCAAAGAAACAAAAGTAAACGGAGGTACAATTGTACTCAAAAATGGAGAATTGACAGGTGTTTTAGTTGACAATGCAGTTGATTTAGTCTTAGCTATAATTCCTAAACCAACATTGATGAACAAAAAAGAGGCTTTGCTAACCGCTCAAAGAAATTGTTTTGAAGTCGGTCTAACCACAGTAGATGACGCAGGTCTAGCAAAAGAAGATGTAATGTTGATCAAAAAACTACATTCATCAGGAGAATTAAAAATGAGGATTTATGCCATGTTAACAGATTCCAAAGAAAATTTTGCCTACTACCTCGACACGCTTGGAGAACCGTTTCGAACCGAAAGACTAACCGTCAATAGTTTTAAATTTTATGGGGACGGAGCCTTAGGAAGTAGGGGAGCATGCTTACTCAATCCTTATGAAGACGACACTACTTTAGGAACTTTACTTCAAGACACAAGTTACTTTCAAAAATATGCAAAAATCTTATATGACAAAGGATTTCAAATGTGTACACATTCGATAGGCGATTCTACGTCAAGGTTTATCTTAAAAACGTATGGAACTGTATTGCAAAACGCTAACGATAGACGTTGGAGAATAGAGCATGCTCAAATCGTCGATTCATCTGATTTCAGTTTGTTTAGAAAGTATTCGATTATACCATCAGTACAACCAACTCACGCAACATCCGATATGAATTGGGCATTGCTAAGGTTGGGCAAAAAAAGACTTCGTTTTGGATATGCTTACAGAAACCTATTACAACAAAACGGATGGTTACCACTGGGAACAGATTTCCCGATAGAAGGAATAAATCCATTGACCACTTTTTATGCGGCAGTAGCTCGAAAAAACAAAGATGGTTTACCCAAAAACGGATTTCAAATCGAAAATGCTTTATCGAGATTAGAAGCCTTAAAAGGAATGACAATTTGGGCGGCATTAGCAAACTTTGAAGAACATCAAAAAGGAACATTAGAAGTAGGTAAAGTTGCCGATTTTGTATTCTTAAATATGGATCTCTTAACCGTTCCAGAAGATAAACTGCTCAAAGCTAGCGTTACAGCAACGTTTATAAATGGAGAACAAGTTTTTTAGGCTAGTTTTTTTGGAAAATGCTTGAGTATATTTAGGATTTAAATGAGATGTTACTAATTGATAAAACCAACAGAAAAAACGATCAAAAGTTAAAGAGGTTGTTGCTTTTTTAGTTTCTCGAGAGAACTTAGCGAAACGTTCTCACGAATACAAAAAAACAAAACAATAACGTTAAATAGATGGGATTTAGAGCTTTGGAAAGCACTTTACTTTCGGTTTGTCTTCTTAGCCAAATATAAAGATTTTGTTTTTAACTTTTACACATTTAAATACCAAATTTTATGTTTGGCGGACTCAATTAAATGCTCAGAACTACCCTTTTATCTATCAACTCCTTATTACGTATAGGTTGTTATCACACGTTTATTTTTTTTGTTTCGTCAACTTCTTGATTAGTTGCTTGTTTTTCTCTTTGTTTTTAGAAATATAGTCTTTAATTCGTTCTTCAATTTCTGTAGTCAGTTTAAGTTTGTCAACAACTAAAGTTACTCCATTTGGTTCTTTAATATATCCCATAATTTTAGTCTTTATAATATTTGTTTATCAATTCAGATGCTTCAAGTGGCTCAATAAGCATTGGCTTTTCCTTTTAAATATGTTTCAGGTGTCAAAATTGCTAATTCACTTTTCTTAAAGTTTTTTATGTTTCTTGTCAAAATAATACTAATGCTTCCATTTTCTATGGCAGAAAAATTTTGTAAAGCATCTTCAAAATCTTTGAAGTCAGAATTTAATGCATTTATAACAGCATTTTTATCCATTTCAATAATTTCAATAATGTTGAGAAGTTGCTTAATTTTTTCTATAATGATATCGTGTTTTGCTGTTTTTCTAAGCAAGTAATAAACATTGGAAATTATTACAGGTGTTGTAAATCCACTTAGTCTATTTTCTTCACAAAGATTAAGGATTTGAGTAGCAAATTTTGCAAATGGTTTTCTGTCAAAAAAGAAATCAAGTAATACGTCAGTATCTATTAAAACTTTATCCATATTACAAATATTTTTTCTCTAATCGATTTCTAAGTTCTTTTTTGTAATCCATATTTTTAGGTATTTTAAAAGAGCCTTTGAGAGAATTTACAATTGGATTAAGTTTTTCAACCTTTTGTTTTTGTTCTGGTTTAGTGAGCATTTTTAGATAGTTTTCAATGAGATCGGATAAACTACGGTTTTTTTCTTTCGCATAGTTTTTTGCTCTTTCAATTACTTCATGCTCAATGGTTAGTGTCAGTTTTGTGTTCATAATAAGAAGTTTATGAGTGATTAATATTACAAATATACGATAAAAAAATCAAACACACGTACTTTTATTCATTTTTTTACACGTGCTACGATTTTGCTTGACCATAACAATTCACTACTCCTCCAATCAATTTAGCTTCTCGCATTCTCTGACAATAGACACAATTTCATTCAAATTTCCCTTCGTTCTGGTTGGTTAATTTAAGACACAAATGTATCCCATATTCAGAGACAATAAATCATTCG
>WFNC01000159.1 GCA_015488785.1 Flavobacteriales bacterium
AAGGAAGATTATACTACCAATCCCCATAGGGAAGTTTGCAGAGAAAATTAACTAGCCGTTGAAGACAGATAAAATTATCAGCCCAAAAAGACTTTTGCCGATTTTCGGTTTTTTTTGGGCTGATAATTTCACTGCTTAACTCAAAGTTAGAGCAGGCAATACATGACAAGAGAATACTCAATCTATAAAACATTGAAAGCTCTTTCTAAACAGAGAGTTGGTTTGATTTTAAACCCAGGAAATGTATGGGTTATAGAAAAAGCAATTTCTGATTCAGATGAAAATGAGAAAAACCTGAGAACATGCCATTTACGGGGATGGGTAGAACCATTAGAAAATTCCATACCAAAAGGTGAGCTTACATCGGATGGTAATTTACCCTCAGGAAATATTTTTACTAAACAAGCTCCCTTGTACAAACTTACTGATAGTGGGTGGAATGCAATTCATCGAACTCATGTTATTACATTATTGGGTATCATGTTATCGTTTATAGCAATCGGAGTAGCAATTCTTAGCATAAAGTCCTGATGAAGTATTTTATCAATACATTGGATGAACACCTTAAGTTAAAAGCAAAGAAATAAGAGAAATGGAAATACTGACAAAAAAACACCAAAAATTGTACAGTTCATTTTATGAGTCAACTCATAATAATGATTACCTTGATAATAAAACAGAAATACTTGTTGGACTTTCTGCTTCTTTGGCAATGAACTGTTCACCATGCACAAGTTATTATTTAAAAAAAGCAAAAGAAGCTAAAATTAACAAAGGTGAAATATCTGAAGTTTTAGCAAAAGTAATGGCAGTTGCGGCTGGCCAAAAGCGATTACAAGCTCAAGAGGTTATTAAAAACAGTGGCATTGATATTGAATCATACAAGTAAAAGCTCTAACGAATGTATGCACTGGACAGAAAAAGCTGTGCTGAAAAAAGACTCAGCCCATCTTTCTCTGCCAGTAATACAGGTGTTATGTAAAAAAATTGAGTATCCTTGATATTATGAAAAAAACATTTAGAGAATATCATCAATACACAGATAAAGAGTTTAAATCTTTGTGGAAGAACTGCTTATTTGTTTTTGATACTAATACCTTACTAAATATGTACCGATATAGTAGAAAAACAGTTGACGATTATTTTAAAGTTTTAGAGAAACTCAAAAAGAAGAAACAGCTATGGATTCCGTATCAAGTTGGCTATGAGTTTTATGAAAATAGAATTAATGTAATTTCAGAATATGAAAAATCATATGATGAAATGCTTGAGATCTTAGAATGCACCAAAAAAGATATTGAAAATAAATATAAAGATCATCCTTTTTTGGATTTAAAAGATATTAATACCCGAATTACCAAAGGATTATCAAGTGCTGAAGTAGCAATAAAACAAGCAAAAGACAATCATCCTAACTGGCTTGTAAAAGATGATGTATTAGAAAAAATAAATATACTCTTTGACGGTAGTTTAGGTGCAGAATATAGTAAAGAAGAAATTGATAAAATTAAGAAAGAAGGAGTCACCAGATATAGTAATAAAACTCCTCCAGGCTTCAAAGATATTAAAAAAGATGATAGTAAAAAATATGGAGATCTAATTCTCTGGTTTCAAATAATTGACAAAGCAAAAGAAAGTAAAAAACCAATTATATTTATTTCTGGTGACGTTAAAGAAGATTGGTGGCTAGAAAAAAATGGTAAAAGACTAATGCCTCTACCACAATTAAAAAAAGAGCTTTGCGAAAAAGCTGATGTTGATTTTCATATTTATACTGCCGATAGATTTTTAAAATTAAGTGAATCAGATGAAAATAAAATAGATGAAAAAACAATAAAAGAAGTTAGAAAAATTAGGGAGTTAGAAGAAAAAAAGATAAATTTAAAAAGAAAAAACTTTAATATTAATAGGGAACATAATCTCATAAAAAGGGGGCAATATTACTTTAGCCCTCATCTGTTTGATGAATTAGAGAACCAATTTTTAGGAATAATTGATTCTCAAGGTGATATTAGTTATAGAAAAGAGCTTAGCCATTTTTATTACCGATTTAAAGAATTAAGAAATAGATCTGTGCATGGTGAATTTAGTAAAAAATCATCAAGTAGAATTTACCATGAGCTTGAACAAATATATCAATTTCTTTCTAATTTTATTAGAAGTAGAGAGCTTTCACCTAACACCTCAAAAAAAATTAAGGTTTTTCTTCGCACACTAAAAGAATTAACTCATGAGCTCGAAATGATGTACCAGTATGGTAATACTTATTAATATATTACATAACGAGTGTATGCACTGGACAGAAAAAGCTGTGCTGAAAAAAGACTCAGCCCATCTTTCTCTGCCAGTAATACAGGTGTTATGCTCCAGAAAGTTTAAATGTGCTAAAATTTAGACAGAGGATTTATACTATGACAAATTCAGCGAATATGATTTTAGACCAAGCTCTTGAGCTAAGTGCACCAGAGCGTGCAAATGTCGCAGAGAA
>WFNC01000160.1 GCA_015488785.1 Flavobacteriales bacterium
ACCTATAATTGTAACGTCGTATTTACTCATTTTTGTTTTATTTTAATGTTCTTTCTATGAAAAAAAGTAAAGTTAATCATTTTGTATTAAATCGCTAAATATGTGACTTAAAATATACTTGAAGTAAAACGCTTTCGGAAAATAAGGAGGGCTTTCTTGCTTCGATTCTGTCATTAAAAAAAAAGGATGATGCAATTTAAGGAATTAAAATAAGATATTTAAAGCTTAATTTTTAAAGCTTTTTATCTGTGTTTAATTAAAAAAGCTTTATATTTGAATCAAATATTATAAAATAATGAAACGATGGCAAGAGCTTCCTCAGGAAGATATATTTTTAAATATAGGGCATAATTTAAAAGAATTAAGAATCTCTTATAATTACTCTCAGAAAGATTTAGCGAAAAAAACAGATTTGTCACGTTCTACAATTCAACGAATAGAAAGGGGAAAGTCTTTAAATTTTGATTCTATAATAAGAATATTTAGGGTTTATGGTAAATTAGATTTATTGCAAAATATATTTGTAAAAACAAGAAATATTAGTCCTGTTGAAATATTAAAAAAACTAAACGATGAACGTAGATAATATAATAGAGGTTTATCTTTTTTCAGAAAAGCTAGGAGTTCTTTTTCTTGATCCTGAAACGCGACAAACTTATTTTGAGTATGATAAAAATTATTTGAATAAGAAAGTTCAACCTGCTCCAATCTTAATGCCTGTCAATAAAGATAATTTGGTTTATGGACCATATTACGATGAATTATCGAATAGTTTTAGAGGTTTACCTCCAATGATAGCAGACGCTCTTCCTGACTTTTACGGTTTTACTGTTATTAAAGAATATCTTACAGTTAATGGGTATTCAGAAGAGGTAACACCAATAAGGTTGTTAAGTTACATCGGGTCAAGAGGAATGGGAGCATTAGAGTTTGTGCCTTCTTCTCAGACAAAAGAATTAGGTTTATTACAAACAGATTTATCTGAACTTTCTGATTTATCTTATAAAATTATAGACGATAGAAAGGGTTTATTTAAGATTACCAAAGAAGATTTATTCAAACTTTTTCAATTTAGTACATCTGCTGGAGGGGCAAAACCAAAAGCCATTTTGTCCTATAATAACAAAGAAAATCTTTACGCTTATCCTTACGAATACAAAAAAGGCTTTGTACCGCTAATTATTAAATTTGATGGATTAGATAACCAAGGGGTTAGTTTTGATTCAGGTAGAATTGAATACATTTATTATAAAATGGCTAAGGAGTGCGGTATAAATATGACTCCTTGTGGATTCTTTAAAGATGGAACAAAATCTCATTTTCATACAGTAAGATTTGATAGAACTACCAATGGTGAAAAGTTACACATGCAAACCTTAGCTGGTATAACAGGTCTAAGCCCAAAGCAACTTCATAGTTATAATGTCGTTTTTGATACGATTTTAAAACTTGGATTAGCTCAAGATGATATCAAAAATCAATTCAAAATTATGATTTTTAATTACTTATCGTCTAATGATGATTATCATATTAAAAACATATCCTTTCTAATGAATAAAAAGGGTATTTGGAGCTTGTCACCTGCTTATGACATTACATTTCCTTATGAGGTGTCTAATATTTGGAGAAAAACTCAACCGCTTTCGATTAATGGAAAAGTGAAAGATATTAATATTTCTGATTTTTTAGCCATCGCTACAAGATATGGTGTAAAGCAACCAGTAAACATCATAAATTCGATTATAAAAGAACTAAAACAATTTAGAGATTTAGCTATCAAATATGAATTACCAGAGGATAAAGCTAAAAAAATAGAAGCGTGTTTTAGGTTTGATAATGTGGTTGATGTTTGATAGGTTTTTAGGAACTCTTTAAATGAAATATACTTCGATGCTTGAATTCAGCATGTTTATTAATCAATATTTCAAGAATATAAAAAATAGTTTTTGAAAATCGGTATTTAGTATATTATTGAATAAGTTGAACTATTACGGAGTTCAGAGGTTGCTATTTCTTAGCAAATACCTCTGTTAAACTATCAAAACTTAGATAATACTCATCTTTGGTTAAGTGACCTACATCTGCTTGAGAGTCAAATCCTCTCATTATCAATTGTCCAAATTTATCGTGAATTTCGTATGCGGTGGTGTGGGAAAATACGACTTTTTTATTTCTTCTATTGTACACATAATTTAATTTTGGACGTTCTGACTTTATTGTAATAGATTCTGATTGTCTTAAACGCTGACTGTTTATTTTTTGTACAATCCTAAACTTGTTTTGTCCGCTAATAAATGCTACGATAAAAGAATACTTATTTAGTTCGGGAGTTCCATTTCCTTGAACTTCACCTACATCTACCCACTTGTTCCATTTGTATTGTTGAATCACAAAGGGGAGTTTTCCATGTTCGTCAGTTGTTGACCAAGTTAAAACGCCTTCATCACTTAATGCGATAGCTTCAATATTAAAAGTTGGCTTAGAAATTAATGCATCTGGATTCAATATTTTTGGAGTGCAACCTCTTTTGTGTTTTATTTGGATTAAAACAGGGTCGTTTATTTTTAAATCAAAAACCGTTAAATCTATTTCGTAAGCTCTAGCTTCTATTTGGTCGGTGACAATATTTCCGTTTACTCTCACTTCAAAAGAACAATATCCAATTCCGCTTTGGGTAGGACTGTTCGAGACAAATATGTTCCTATTTTGATACTCGCCTTCAAGAATAATTACTTCTTGAGCAAGTAAAACCTGTCCTGTAAAAAGGAAGAAAGGAATCAATATGTTAAAAATATATCTCATTAAATTGAATAACCAAAGTTAAAAACTTTACGCTAGTTAAACAAATAAGATACAGTTAAATAGATCTAATTGACGAGTCTGCATTTTTAACTGACAAAACTTATCTTTTTTTTTAGTAGTTTAATCAAAACTCACCTAACAACAAGCAATCTTTTCTACTCTTTTTTGATGTCTGCCTCCTTCAAAACTAGCTTCAAAAAAAGCATCGACAATAGCTTTGGCATTTTCTTCGGTTATAAAACGAGCAGGAAGGGAAACAATATTGGCATCGTTATGCTGTCTGGCTAAAGCGGCAATTTCAGGAATCCAACTTAAAGCGGCTCTAATTTTTTGATGCTTGTTGGCAGTCATTGTAATTCCATTTCCACTACCACAAATAAGAACACCTAAGTTTGATTCGTTCTTCTCAATGCTTTCGCAAACAGGGTGAGCAGAGTCGGGATAATCCATGCTTTCATTTGAATAGCATCCAAAGTCTTTTACTTCAAATCCTTTTGCTGTGAGGTGCTTTATTAAAATTCCTTTTAATTCAAAACCTGCGTGGTCACTTCCTATTGCTATTTTCATCGGTTTATTTTTCTTGACAGTTTCTATATGCTTTTTCAAAAGCTTCTTTTTTATCAGAATCGCCTTCTAACGATTTTAAAGTTGACATGTACAAGCGCGAACAAGAGTCAACCATTAGGTCAACTTCTTTTTGGTCGTCTGTCATGGCACTTATTGTATGTATTTGGTCAAAGCAGTCGCAAACTTTCTGAGCTGCATCATTTTTTGAGCTACATGAACTCAAAACGAGCAAAGTACTTACGATTAAAATATAGATTGATTTCATTAACTAAAATGTTCTTTTACTCGGTCAAAAAAGCTTTTGGCTTTATTTAAGTTTGGTTTAAAATTTTCGCTATCTCGCATGCTTTCCAATTTCTTTTTCTCGTCTTTTGTTAAGTTTTGAGGTGTCCAAACTTGAATGTTGATTAATTGGTCTCCTTTTCCGTATCCATTCAATTCTGGGATTCCTTTTCCTCTAAGTCTCAATATTTTTCCACTTTGAGTTCCTGCCGAAATTTTAATTTTAGCTTTTCCAGTAACCAAAGGAACTTCTAAGTCAGTTCCCAATGCTGCGTCAACAAAGTTTAAATGCAAATCAAAATGAATGTCGTTTCCGTTTCTTCTTAGTTTCTCGTGTTCAATTTCTTCTATTACAACAATTAAATCTCCTGGTATTCCTCCTCCAGGAGCGTCATTTCCTTTTCCTTGAACATTTAGCTGCATTCCTTCTTCAACACCTGCCGGTAACTCGATAGGAATTACAACTTCCGTGCGTTTCAAACCGTTGGCATCAACTCCTGCAGGTCGTTTAGTAACTGTTTTTCCAGCTCCTTGGCAAGTAGGACAGGTCGAAGCTGTTTGCATTGCTCCCAAAATTGTGTTGGTTACTCGGGTCACTTGTCCTGCGCCTCCGCAAGTATTACAAGTACTAAATTCAACTCCTTCTGCAGCAACTAATTTATTGACTTTAATTTTCTTTTCGACACCGTTTACTACGTCTTCTAAAGTCAATTTTATTTTTACTCTAAGATTACTTCCTTTTCTTCTGCGAGGACCTCTGCTTTGGCGTCTTCCACCTCCACCGAAAATGTCGCCAAACTGAGAGAATATGTCATCCATATCCATTCCTCCACCTCCGAAACCACCACCGAAGCCTCCTCCGCCACCCATTCCTGCGTGACCAAATTGGTCGTATTGTTGGCGTTTTTGAGCATCTCCTAATATCTCGTAAGCTTCTGCTGCTTCTTTAAATTTAGCTTCAGCGCTAGCGTCTCCTGGATTTTTGTCTGGATGAAATTTAATAGCCATCTTTCGATAAGCCTTTTTTATTTCGCCTTCATTTGCTCCTTTTACGATTTCTAATACTTCGTAATAATCTCTTTTACTCATAAAATATATTTAAAAAAAAGTTACCCTTTTAGTCCTTTAATTTACACTCCTACAATTACTTTAGGAAAACGAATAACCACATCGTTCAATGCATATCCTTTTTCTATAACATCTACTACTCTTCCTTTTAAGTCTTCGCTAGGAGCTGGTATTTGTGTAATTGCTTCATGTTTATCCACGTCAAAAACTTCGCCTTTGGCGTCTATTTCGGTTAACCCTTTTGCTTTAAGAATTGAAGATAATTTATTGTGAATTAATTTAAAACCTTCTCGCATGGTTTCAATGTCTTCCACGTTTTTATTATTCTCATTAGCTCTGTCAAAATCATCAACAACAGTCAACAAGTCTTTTATAACTTCAACGCCTGCTTTTTTTCTAATGTCTAATTTTTCTTTAGCTGTTCTTTTTCTAAAGTTATCGAAGTCAGAAAACAAACGTAAAAACTTATCGTTCAAGTCTTTGTTTTCTTGTTCTAATTTCTCTATTGCAGACGCTTCTGTAGTTTCTGCTTGTTCTATATTTTCTTCGGTGGTAGCTTCGTTATTCACTTCTTGCTCCTCAACCTCTTGTTTTGTATCTTTTGTACTCATTTTCGATAAGAATTTTTCTAATTTCTCTTTTATCAATTTTTTTGCCATTGCTTACTTCTAGTCATTCTGTCATATAAATAATATAACAAAGCATTATTTGTCACAATATAATGTACCTATTGGCTTATAAAAGTGTTGAAAGTAATGTTGGGGTTTGCTCAAAGGCAGTACCTACAATAACTAGGTCAGCTCCCGATTCCCAAGCTTGTTTTATCTCTTTCTCTGTTTTTAAACCTCCTCCTACAATTAAAGGGGAGTCTATCTGTTTTTTTACTGCTTCAATCATTTTACTAGAAACGGGTTTTGCAGCGCCAGAGCCTCCGTCTAAATAAAATAGAGACAACCCGAGTTGTTCTCCTGCGAGCATTGTTGCAGTTGCTATTCCATTTTTGGTATAAGGAATAGGTTTGGTATTGCTCATATATTCTGCCGAAGTTACGTTTCCACAGTTGATTAATGCATAGCCTGTTGGTATTATTTCGAGTCCGCTTCTTTTTAGTTGAAAAGCACTATTGACGTGTTGTCCTATTAAAAAATCTGAGTTTCTTCCCGAAATTAAAGAGAGTAGTAGTATTCCATCTGCTTTATCAGAAATCTGCTGTTGATTTCCAGGGAAAATTATGACAGGTATTGATAGTTTTTCTTTTATTCTTAGGATGCTTTTTTCAAATAAGTCGTTATTAATTAAACTTCCTCCAATAAAAATATAGTGCGGTGTATTTGCAATTAAAGCATCTAAATATTTGTCTAAATCTTTTAATGTTTCAAAATGGTCTGGGTCTATTAAAATACCAAGCATTTTCAACTCCTTTTTCGAGTTTCTCTTTATGTCGTTTAAAATATCCATGAAAGCTTTAATTTAAAGTGTAAAGAACGTAATTATTTTCTAACTTTTCGAGTTTTAAAAATACTTGATGCTCTTGCGCTTCAAAATGAACCAATACATCAAAGATATTATCTTCTGATTTGTTTCGTACGGTTATGTTTTCTTTCAAGAATATTTGATGGTTTCCAAATTTTTTAAAGGCAGCTTCTTTGCATGACCAAATTTGAGAAAGAAGAATATAGTCTTCACTCTTGTAACAAAAATCATTTTTATTAATAAACTTTTCTCGAACTCTTACTGTTGTTTCTGTTGGTGCTTGAATGTCTATTCCACAAGGGAATTTACTTGTCATTAGTATTGTATATGCCTTGTTGTGTGTTAATGAAATTTCTAATATTTTGTTTTGAATGTAGGGTTTTCCATTCTCTCCTTTTTCTAACGTGCTATTTTTAAGTGTTTTTTGTAATAAAATTCGGGTTGTTAAGTATTGTTTTTTTCTTTCTGCCGATTTAAATTGATTCAATTTTTCTAATTGATCTGAATTCGGATTTAGAATAGCTATTAATTCGGTTACCGATTCTGTGGTTTTCCAGCAGTAAATATTTTTTTGTAAAGGATGAACAATAGGCATAAACGTTAGTTTAAAATAGGTCTTATCTTTGCGTTAGGGGTAGAAACGTTAGCTTTTTGGATGTAAAATAGATGCCAAATGAATAATAATTTGATTATTCATTTGGTATTATTTAACTCTTTTGAAAAGAGCGACTTTAGAAGCTCCTTTTTAG
>WFNC01000161.1 GCA_015488785.1 Flavobacteriales bacterium
CATCTTTACCAACAAGACTTTTATTGATTAAATCAGGAATAGAAGAAAATTCAGACACAAAACCAATCTCATCTTCTAGGCATATTAATTCTTTTTTAGCTTTAGCAACATTGTTTTCTACACTAATTTTTGTGTAATGCGTCAAAGAATATTGGATATCATAAGTTAAATAGCTTTCATTAATAACTAGTTTTAAAAAAGAGGAAAAAGCATTTCTATTATTTAGTAAACGATATTTTGTAAATTCTTCTATCAAAATATATTCAAAAAAATCAAATCGAAGAAGTTCATCAAAAAACAAATTTGAGCAAACCTCTTCAAAGTGTTCTTTATATGCATATTCTTTATCCAAAGCATTTTCTACTAAATCTTCAACTTGAGACATTATCTTATCATAAAGTCTTTTCTTTTCTTCCTTGAAATATTCTTCGGTAGTGTAGTCCATATTTTTATGCTTAAATCAATAAAATAGGTTGTGTTTTTAGTCTAGTAAAAAAGGTGTGACACAAACCTTGACACAAATATACAAAAAACCCTAGATATACCGTAGTATTCTATAAGTGTCAAATTTACCACACAAGCACAAAAAAACCAGTAAACACTATGCTTACGGGTTGTTATTGTGTATTCTTACTGTTGGCCCACTAGGGCTCGAACCTAGACTCTCCTGTACCAAAAACAGACGTGTTGCCAGTTACACCATGGGCCAATTGCGAGGGCAAAGATAAGAATATTTTATTTAAACTTCCAAATTTTTCAACAAAAAAAAGCAAAATTAATATTACAAAGCTATAAATCAAGCCAAAACAGCATCAAAAAAACAATAAAAAACCCTCTCAATTAGAAATACAGACACCTAATTATGTGAAAAATAAATAAATATTCCCAATATTTCTTAAAATTCATTAGCATTGAGTATATTTTATTAAATTCGCAGACTATAAAACATTTTAATATGAATTACAAAAAGATAAATAATCTAACAGGTTGGGTTGTATTTTTAATTGCTGCGGTAGTTTACTTACTGACAATGGAACCAACGACTAGTCTTTGGGATTGTGGAGAATATATTACAACAGCTTACAAATTAGAAGTTGGACATCCTCCAGGAGCTCCGCTTTGGATGATGCTAGGTCGATTATTCTCTGCATTTGCAAGTCCAGAAAAAGCAGCAATGATGATTAATGCAATGTCTGCATTGAGTAGTGCTTTTACAATTCTATTTATGTTTTGGACCATTACAATGTTGGTTCGTAAAATGGTTTTGAAAAATGCAGAAAAATTAACAGGAGCAAATGTTTTGGCGATTATGGGAGCTGGAGTTGTAGGTGCATTAACTTACACTTTTTCCGATTCGTTTTGGTTTTCGGCAGAAGAAGGTGAGGTTTACGCAATGTCTTCAATGTTTACTGCTATCGTATTTTGGGCAATTCTTAAATGGGAGGTTGAAGTTGAAGAACATGACACCGCAATTGCATTAGGAGAAGGTTTTAAAGGGAGTCCAGATCGTTGGATTGTTTTTATTGCTTATATGATTGGTCTGTCTATTGGGGTTCACTTACTAAACTTACTTGCAATACCAGCGATTGGATTTGTAATGTATTTCAAAAAATATAAGAAAGTAACTTTACCAATGTTCTTAGGTACAGGAATTGTTTCGGTTGTCTTATTAGGATTCATTCAAGCTGGATTAATCCCTGGTTCAGTTGGATTAGCAGATTGGTTTGAAAGATTATTCGTTAATTCTTTAGGAATGCCTTTCAATTCTGGATTTTACATCTTTGTTCTCTCAATAATTGGAGCAATAGGATATGGTTTATATGAAACTGCTAGAAGAGGCGCTGCAATGTGGAATACGATAATTCTTTCTGTTGCCGTTTTACTAATCGGTTATTCTTCTTTTGTAATGATTTCTGTTCGTTCTGCAGCCAACACGCCGCTTGACGAAAACAATCCAGAATCTTTAGCTTCACTCGTTTCTTATTTAAATAGAGACCAGTATGGAGCTTGGCCTATTTTACACGGTCAATATTGGAATTCTCCTTCTTATGGAGATTGTAAACCAGAACATTTAAAAGATGCAAAGAAAAACTTCATGAAAGTTTATGCTATTAATAGTAACGCTGTAAATACCGAAGTTTCTCCTCAACAAGCTAAAAAAATAAAAGATAAACTCTATTTACTTGGTTTTAATTTAAACTTAAAAGCAGTAAAAAACAATAGTAGTAAATTGAGATTAAGTCTTTCTGAAAAAGAATTTTCTTTTATGAACACTTGGGAAAAAGATCATTTCCTTGCTGAAATAGCTAAAGTTAATGACGAATTTAAAAAAGAAAACTTAGCAATTCAGTTAAGCTTCAATGATGAAGTTGAAACTAAATACATCAACACATACGAAGGGAAAACAGGAGACAAAAAATTCGTAGAAAAATACACTACAATGTTTCCAAGAATGCCAAGACAAGGACATGGGGCAAACTATATGGCTTGGTCTGATTACGAAGGAAATGAAAATATGCCTTTACCTCCTGACCCACGTATCCCAATTCAAGGTGTAACAGATAGAGAACAACAATATCAATTCTTAGTCACAAACAACCATACTAACGAAGCTCAAATTGTAGCAAAAGACGGTTTATATAAACCTACAATGGGAGAAAACATGAATTACATGTTTAAATATCAATTTGGTTGGATGTATTGGCGATATTTCATGTGGAATTTCTCTGGTCGTCAAACGGATATACAAGGAAATGGAATTAGTCCAGGTAGCACTCAAATTTTGCAAGGAAATTGGCTAAGTGGAATCGACTTTATAGATGAAGCAAGAATTGGCTCTCAACAAAACTTACCGGTATTCTTGAAAGATAATAAAGGGAGAAATATTTACTTTATGTTGCCATTAATATTGGCATTAATTGGATTTATTTATCACTTAATAAAAACACCTAAAGACTGGTTTACAATACTGATGTTATTCTTACTAACAGGACTAGCAATTGTAATGTACTTAAATCAAAAACCCAACGAACCAAGAGAGCGAGATTATGCCTTTGCCGCATCCTTCTATGCTTTTGCAATTTGGGTTGGAATAGGAGTTTATGCCCTTTACCAAGCAGCATCTAAGTTAAACTTAAAAGATGTAAGTACTAATTTAATCTATGCCGCTGTGGGAGGAACTATGATTGCTGTGGTTTTAATTACAGACATCAACTCTTTACTTTACATGACTCTTGTTGGAGGAGGTATTTATGGTTTAATGTATTTACTTGGAAAAGTTAGTGGCAATCGAATGTTGCACGCAGGAGTGGTAATACTTCTTACACTTGCTGTCCCTATCTTAATGGCGGTCGAAAACTGGGACGATCATACAAGAGCAAACAGGTATTCGGCTAGAGATTTAGCTTACAATTATTTAGCATCTTGCGATAAAAATGAAAACGGCGGAGCAATTCTATTTACAAATGGAGATAACGATACGTTCCCACTTTGGTACATTCAAGAAGTGGAAGGCGTAAGAACCGATGTTCGTGTAGCTAACATGAGTTTATTGAGTACCGATTGGCACGTAAACCAAATGAAACGTAAGGCTTATGATTCAAAAGCACTTCCGATAGAAATGAATGAATTTAGTTACCGTAGCGGAACAAGAGATTATGTCATTATAGAAGGAGAGCAAAATAAAGACAAATGGGTTTCTGCAAAAGAAGCGATGGCTTATATTTTAGATGACAAACACAAGAAACATTATTCTTTCTCTTGTCAAGAAGAAAATTATACAATTTATAAAAATGTATATATAACCGTAGATAAAGATGCTGCTATAGCAAATGGAATTCTTAAAGAAGAAGATCGAGAAAAAGCTTTAGATACCATTAAATGGACATTGAGTGGTCAAACGTTATACAAAGCAGATTTAGCTGTGTTGGATATGCTAGCTCATTACAAATGGGATAGACCAATATACTTTGCTAGTTTAGCAGGAATGCAAGCCAACAAAGGATTAAAACCATACATGGAAAGTGAAGGAATGACTTATAAATTTACACCGATTAACCATGGAGGAAATGGAGGAACAAACGCTCAAAAAATGTATGAACTTTTAATGGATTCAGAAAATGGATTTAAATGGGGGAATATGAAAGGAGACGGAGTATATGTTGACTATTACACAATGAGAATGGTTTACGGAATACGCGTTCAAATGATGTTTTTGGTAAATGACTTAGTCTCTAACGGAGAAAACGAAAAAGCAATTGCTGTTTTGGATAAAGTTTTTGAAGAAATGCCAATAGAAAACAATCAAGTTCCTGCAGATGATATTTGCGTTCGTTTATGTGCTAGTTATTACCAAGCTGGAGCGAAAGAAAAAGGAGATGCTCTTGCCAAACAATTGGTAGCATTAGAACTAGATGAGGCTAAATACTATTTAAGTTTAGATCAGGATAAATACTTCCCATTAATCATTTATGAATATGGAAAAGCGTTAAACAACATAGAGGTATTGAGAGAAGCATCATTGGACGGATTAGGACAAAATGAAATGTTTAAAGCAGACGAAACAAACACTTTCTTTACAGAAGTTGGCGTTTTGGAAGGTTCAAACTATAAAGAAGTCTTTACCGAAGCTAAGAATCTTTTTATGACAACAAGCGGAAAATATAAAGCTTTATATAATGATCCTCAACGTTTTCCTATCAATTTGGTAAGAGCTGTTTGGACGAATGGAATGAGGTAGTTTTTTTTGCGTAGTGCGTAGGACGTATTGCGTCTTGCGTAAATCGTCTTTCGTAGAACGTAAGACGCAAGACGATTTACGCACTACGAA
>WFNC01000162.1 GCA_015488785.1 Flavobacteriales bacterium
AAGGATCACATCTTTTATCTACATAAGAATCAATTGTCAAATCATACATCGCGCCAGTTCGAGGCATAAACTGCCAAAGTCCACCAGCACCAGCGCCAGATCTAGCCCTTGGGTTTAGAGCCGATTCCACAATTGGCAAATACTTTAACTCCAACGGCAAATCATATTTTACCAACATTTCTTCAAACAAAGGAAAGTAAAGTTCTTTGTACGAAAGCATCTTGGCAGTCAGTCGTTTACGTTTATTTACGTACAAGTTTACCATTGATTTTGTAGGCGCATTATACCGAAAATCAAAAGGGCTAGATTCGTTAAGCTCTTTAATCCGTTCTTCTAAAATCGCTCCGTTTATCGTGTCGTTGTTGACCTGCAATTCTAATTCTCCAGCATTCCTAAATTCCCACAATTCTCTAAAATGAGCCACAAGAACACTGTCATATTCATCCACAAAACTAAGGTCAATCGTTTTATTGACTAAAGAAGAGTCTTCTTGACAAAAACTGGATTTAGAAAACAAAGTAAGGACGAGTACGAAGTATAATAAGTTTAAAAATAGATTGTTCATTCTTTAATTCAAAATTAATTTAGTGCTTTAGTAACTCTTTTTTTAGTTTTTTTTTAGGGCGTTTAAACGGGCTATCCGCTTGTAGTTTTTGTTTCTAAAAAAAGACAACTAAGCTAAAAAGGAGCTTCTAAAGTCGCTCTTTTCAACTAAGTTTTACTAATTTTCAGAAACAAAAAGCTATCGCTTCTATCCCTAACGCTTTTCGTTTTGATTGTTATTTCAACTTTCTACAAATGTAATATTTATTTCTAGCATAATACTTGTAAGTAACTATTTATCGAACTCAATTAGCTATATTCAATGCAATTATTTTTTATACGATTATATTTTTCAAGACCCAGTGACCAATTTTACGGTAACTAATTACTATAAAAAATTACAAAGAAAGTAATTGATAAAAAAAATAGGAACAAACGAATAAAAGCTATTTGTTTTGAGTATATTAGATTTGAGTATAATTAGTATCTTAGTCAAAAATTAAAAAACAATGAAATCATTATTACTAATCCTATTTTTGTATTTGTCAACATTCTCGTTTGCTCAAATATCAAGAGGGACAGAAACAACGCCCAAGAAAGAAGCTCCTGTTTATTCCGATAACCCCGAGCAAGATTTCAAAACCAATGAACACGCAGTAGATTGTAATACCGCAATCGAAATGGATCCAGGCAATAAATTAATATACAGCAGAAAAACAAATAAACCCTTTACAGGAACTTGTATTTCTTATCACCACAATAATAATAGACAACGTATTGCAAAGTTCGATCAAGGAAAAGAAGTCGGAACTTCATTGTCTTACTATTCTGATGGTAAACCTTGGACAGAAACATCTTGGGAACAAGGAATAGAAAATGGGACATGGAAGTTTTGGTACGAAAGTGGAAACTTAGCGTGGGAAAATACCTATGAAATGGGAGCTAAAACAGGAACGTGGCGTTTTTTCTTCGAAGACGCAAGTGTCAAAAAAGTTTTAAACTATAAGAATAATCTATTAGATGGAGAATGTAAATATTATAAAGCAGGGGGTAAACTAAAGAAAATCGTAAATTACAAAGCAGGCGAGTTTGACGGTCCTTTTTATACTTACTATCCCGATGAAGACAGTGTAATTAAAATCAAAAAGAATTATAAAAATGGAAAAAAAGATGGAGAAGCTATTTTTTATTTTAAAGATGGTCAAATTTCTTACACTAAAAAATATAGTAACGGAACTCCAGTCGGAAAGTGGGAGTATTTTCATCCCAACGGGCAAGCAAGAATTATCGGTAAATTTAGTAACGGACAAAAAGATGGACTTTGGCAATACTTTCTTGACGAAGGGCAAAAGCAAATGGAAATTTTATTTGACAAAGGAGAAGAATTAATTGCTGTAGAGTATGACCGTTTTGGAGGAGCAAAAGACGAAGAGAAAGAAGCTGAGTTAAATCAAATGCTTTCAAAAAGAAAAGCCGAAGAAGCCGAAGAAAAAGGAAAGAAAAAGAAGAAGAAAACAAAAAAGGATAAAAAAGGAAAGAAATAATGGAGAAAGGAAAAGACTTACCGATAATGGAGCAGTTCTACTCCATACAAGGGGAAGGGTTTTATAGCGGAAAACCAGCCTATTTTATTCGTATTGCAGGTTGTGATGTAGGTTGTGTTTGGTGCGATGTAAAAGAAAGTTGGGATGCCAACGATCATACATTTCT
>WFNC01000163.1 GCA_015488785.1 Flavobacteriales bacterium
AAAGTCTTGTGAGTTACCACTACAAATATACAAATTGAAAGCAATTCACAACCAAATGAACATATATTCAAAAACTCAATTACTTGTGAGTTACCACTACAAATATACAAATTGAAAGCAATTCACAACAGGTCGGAACTGATTGAAAGTTTTACCCAGCTTGTGAGTTACCACTACAAATATACAAATTGAAAGCAATTCACAACCTATGTCTGAAACTCCTTCTTCATCTTTAACTTGTGAGTTACCACTACAAATATACAAATTGAAAGCAATTCACAACAACTGATGCTTACCACTCGTAAGCTCTACACTTGTGAGTTACCACTACAAATATACAAATTGAAAGCAATTCACAACATTGTACATATTTATAATTTAGCAAACGCCCTTGTGAGTTACCACTACAAATATACAAATTGAAAGCAATTCACAACAGGATTTAATAATTGGAGTTCCTTCAATTGCTTGTGAGTTACCACTACAAATATACAAATTGAAAGCAATTCACAACTGGGGCATTGATATAAACATTTACTATAAACTTGTGAGTTACCACTACAAATATACAAATTGAAAGCAATTCACAACTAGAGGTAAAAATTCAAATTTCCAACCGTTCTTGTGAGTTACCACTACAAATATACAAATTGAAAGCAATTCACAACGCCGATGCTTTAGCTGGTAATTATTCTGAACTTGTGAGTTACCACTACAAATATACAAATTGAAAGCAATTCACAACACAGCATCTATTGTAGTTTGAGCAATCATTCTTGTGAGTTACCACTACAAATATACAAATTGAAAGCAATTCACAACGACAAATAGATTACAATAATGTTTTTTTTTAGTACCTTACGAGCTTAACGTTAAAAAAATCATAAAAGATGAAAAAAATATTAGTGTTAGTATTTGGATTAACTTTAATTAATATAGTTAATGGGCAAGTTACAGGAGAAGACGCTCCAGTTAGTTGGAGTGAGGAGCTGGAAGTTCAAAATATTCCGACTGTACAATTACCTAAAGTAAATGTAGAAAAATTAAAAGCAGAGGATTTAATTAATGATAAGCAAGCGAAACCTTGGAGGTTTGGTTTTAAGCATGATGTTAATTATGGCTTTGGAGACGGAATTTGGACTGTTCTAGCTAACGGAGATAGAATTTGGCGAATAAAAGTAGCGTCTAAAAATGCACTGTCTCTAAACTTTATCTTTGATCAGTTTTATATGCCCGAAGGAGCATCAGTCTATTTATATAGCGAGAATCATAAAAAGGTTCTTGGAGCATATACCTCAGTTCAAAATCAAGAAAGCGGAGTTTTAGGAACTTGGTTAATCGATTCTGATAATGTTATTGTAGAGTATTTTGAACCTGCCAATGTTTATGGTTTAGGAAAATTACATATCGGAAATGTTACTCATGGTTATCGAAACGCAAAGAGTTATAAACAAGAAAAAGCATTAGGGTCTTCTGGAGATTGTAATGTAGATGTAAATTGTCCGATTGGAAGTGATTGGGAAACTTATAAAGAATCGAATAAAAAAGCAGTTGGAATCTTATTGACAAACGGTTCTGGATTTTGTTCGGGAACATTGTTAAATAATACAGCAAATGATTTAAAACCATATTTTCTTACAGCAAATCACTGTTATAGTAATCCTTCTACGTGGGCATTTCGTTTCGAATGGATTAGTCCTACACCATCTTGTGCTACAACAGCTTCAAGTCCAAACGGACCAACAAACAAAACAATAAGTGGAGCAACGTTAAGAGCTAAAAATGCAAATTCAGATTTTTGTTTAGTAGAGATTAATTCGGCTATTCCTACAGCTTGGGATTTAACTTGGGCAGGTTGGGACAACTCTGATGCTAATCCTAATTTTGTCGTTGGGATTCACCATCCTTCAGGAGATATTATGAAAATTTGTAGAGATGATTCGGGACCTATTCAAGCTGTAAATTCAGGGGCAGAAACATGGGAAATAACCTCTGCAGGAAATGGTTGGGAAATAGGAGTCACAGAACCAGGTTCTTCAGGATCTGGTTTATTTGATCAAAACGGAAGAGTAATCGGTCAATTGTTTGGAGGAGGAGCAGCTTGTGCTGGAACAACAGATAACAATGCCTTGGATTATTTTGGACGATTCGGTGTCTCTTGGAATGGAGCATCGTCTAGTGAGCGGTTAAAAGATTGGTTAGACCCTTCAAATACGAATGTTTCCATCTTAAACCCACTTCCTCCATTCGTTACCGTAGCCTTAGACGCTTCTGTTTCTATTGAGTTTTCAGACTGTAATTTGGCTCAATTAGGAGCTTTTGTTAAATTAGCAAACTATGGTTCTGACAATCTAACGAGTGCAACAATTACTTGGTCTGTAAATGGAGGTAGTAATAATGTAATCAATTGGACAGGTAATTTAACTCAGGGGCAAACAGCTGATATAAATTTAGGAGTACTGAATTCTACAACTGGAAATTATGTGGTAAACGCATCAGTATCGAATCCAAACAATGGAATAGATGAAAACACTTCAAATGATGCTACTTCTAAATCAAAAACATTGAATCGTTTCGAAACAACACAAATTCACCTAGATTTATTAACTGATGATTACGCAGCTGAGACTTCTTGGGAATTAAGAAATAGTGCAGGAACAGTATTGTTTAATGGAAATAATTATAGTTCCAATAATACCCATGTAATTGAAGATATGAGCGTTCCTGCAAATGATTGTTACGAATTCGAAATCTTTGACTCTTCGAATGATGGTGTTTGTTGTGGTTATGGAAATGGAAGTTATAAATTAACGACAGATAATAATGTTATTATAAAACAAGGAGGGAGCTTCTCAACATCTGAATTAACGTCTTTTGCCACAAAAGATGGAGCTTTAAGTATAACAGATATGGAAGGAACTAACATTGCTGTTTATCCAATCCCCGTACAAAATCAATTAACAATAGAAATTAACAACGGAGTTCGTTACCAGTATTCTTTAATCAACTCTATATCGCAAGTTATGTTACAAGGAAGTTTCGAAAAATTAACGACAATAAATGTATCTAATTTAGCCAGCGGAGTTTATTTCTTAAAACTAGATGATGACACTAAAAGCATTATTAAAAAAATTATCATAGAATAGATAAATGGAATATGTAATCTTGGTCGATAAAAACGATCAGCCAATTGGCGAAATGGAAAAAATGGAAGCACACGAAAAAGGGCTTCTTCACCGCGCTTTCTCTGTCTTTTTGTTCAATAAAAAAGGAGAAATGTTATTGCAACAAAGAGCTTTTTCAAAGTATCATTCAGGTGGTTTATGGACAAACGCTTGCTGTAGTCATCCAAGAAAAGGAGAGCTTACATTAGAAGCTGCACACCGCAGATTGGAAGAAGAAATGGGATTTGATTGCGAAATAAAAAAAGCCTTCGATTTTATTTATAAAAGCAAGCTCGACAACAACTTAACAGAACACGAATTGGATCATGTGTTTTTAGGCGAATATGAAGGGCACATTATTCCAAACCCAGATGAGGTTGAAAGCTATAAATATATTTCAATACCTGAATTAGCTAAAGACGTAAAAGAAAATGCCGCGAATTATACAGAATGGTTCAAAATCTGCTTAGAAGAAGTCTTAACTTATCTCAAATAAAGTCGGATTAATTCAAAAATACAGGCATGTGAAATACATGCAACAAAGCATTAGAATCAGCTTTCGATGATTTTATTTTGTTTATGATTTGAGAAATCAAGACATCAAGATCTGAGTCTGCAAATTGTACGATTTGATCTTTAATTTTCAATAAAGACCAAAAACTACTGATAAAAGCTATTTTTTCTATTCTAGACATTGGCGTAAAAATTATGGTTCTAGTTCTTTAATAACGAAAAACTATGCCAAAGGTTGTCTAGTTTTTACACATTTCATCTGGTCTTGCACCGCAAACAGTACAAGAAGATTCATTTCCGTTGTTCAAAACAGGGCTGTTACTCGCGCAAGTTCCAGCAAATTCGCCATCTTTTTTAGCCCATATTTTTATTGCAATTCCTAAAACACCTAATGCCAAAAGACCGATTGTAAGTAATACTAATTTCCACATAATAATTTGAAATAGATTAAGCTACAAAAGTAATGAATTTCGAATAAATTAACGTAATAATAGTTACCAAAGTTAAGATTTGAGTATATTTGTGGCTTAATACTAAGATACAAAAACTATGACTAACGGATTATTAAAAGGTAAGAGAGGAATTATTTTTGGAGCATTGAACGAAATGTCAATCGCTTGGAAAGTAGCAGAACAAGCGCATAAACAAGGAGCAACTTTTGTCCTTACAAACGCACCTATAGCAATGCGTATGGGAGAAATTAAGAAATTAGCAGAAGCTACAAATTCTCAAATTATCCCCGCAGATGCAACGAGTGAAGAAGATTTAGAAAACTTAATTATCAAATCACAAGAAATCTTGGGAGGTAAAATTGATTTCATTCTTCATTCAATCGGAATGTCGCCAAACGTTAGAAAAAAGAAACATTACACCGATTTAAACTACAAATGGTACCAAACCAGTTTAGACGTTTCAGCAATTTCGCTACACAAAACATTGTCTTTAGCCATGAAGCACGACGCAATTAGCGAATGGGGATCTGTAGTAGCATTAACTTACATCGCCGCACAAAGAATCTTCCCCGATTATGGAGACATGGCAGATGCAAAGTCATTACTAGAGTCAATCACAAGAAGTTTCGGATACCACTACGGACTAAAAAATAAAGTTAGAATCAATACCATTTCACAATCACCAACCGTAACCACAGCAGGAAGTGGAGTAGAAGGGTTCGACAAATTTATCAATTATTCAGAGAAAATGAGTCCACTCGGAAACGCAGGTTCTGTTGATTGCGCAAATTATTGCGTGTCTTTATTTTCCGATTTAACCAAGTACGTAACCATGCAAAACCTATTTCACGACGGAGGATTCTCTTCTACAGGAGTCACAACCGATGTAATGGATAAGTTTTAGGAAATAATTAGTAGGGCGTTTAAACGGGCTATACACTTGTAGTTTTTATTTTTAGAAACAAGAATCGCTAAGTCAAAAAGGAGCTCATAAAATCGCTCTTTTCGACCAAGCTAATCTAATTCTAAAAACAAAAAGCTAACGTTTCTATCCCTAACGCAAGACAGTAATTTCAATCAAAAAAAAGCGATAGAGTTAAAATTCTATCGCTTTTTTTATGAAGTTTTTTTTGAGTGTTTTATGAACCTCAGTCAAAGGTTTAATACCAAATGAATTTTTAGTATAGGAGAGGGAGTAAACTCAACTCTGTCTATTCATTTTTAAAATGATTCACCTCTTCAAAAATAGTAATCTGTATCGGATAATCTTCTGGAAGTTTATTGTACTTTTTATTTTCTTCAGACGCTCTGTTTTTAGTGACTTTAGTTTTGTAAAACCAACCTTTTTCTGAAGGTAAGACAAAGTTTAAACTAAAAATTCGTTCTTCTTTAGGGAGTAAATTATTGTCACTTATTTTTTTAGCCTCAGGATACCATTTCCACTCCTCCCCAATACGATGTGTTTTTTCAACCAATAAAACAGAATCCTTTGTATAAACAGCTTGTTCAATCAGAAAAAATCGCTCAGGATCTCCTGTAGGAATTTTATGCCCCGCAAATTCGTTTGTCAAAGAAACTTTAAGTGAAACAGTATCTCCTGCATTGTAAACCTCCTGCAAAGGAATCGTTTTAATCAATAGACCGTTTAGCATTTTAGTAGGCTTGTCTATAAATTTTGGAATACCAGAACCCATAAAATAATGCAAATGACTCTTTCTCGCTTCATGTCCCGAAACAATTGAGCGAACAGTATCAGGCATGTGGCAAGTCTTGCAATTTTTAGTTCCAAAATATGGTCCTGCCTTCCATTCGTCTCCCGTTTCAAAAGTACAAGGTAACTGTGGCGAAATTGTAGCAACAGCATTGTGACAAGAAATACATAAATTCTCCGATAAATGAACGGTATCTTTTATTGTCTTGTGAGGAGCTTTGTCAGTTCCCGTAGGTCCCAAAACCGCTCCGTTTCTTACATGACAACTCGCACAGTTTATACCTTCCTGTTGCAGTTCTTTGTCAAACCGAGGGTTCTTGTGATTTACTGGTTTATATACGTCACCATTAATTAACCCTGTAACAATATTCTCTTGCTGATTTTCCAAAGGAATATGACAATTAATACACATAAAAGGGCTTGTTTCTTTCGCTATTTCTGCTTGAAATTGAGGGTCTGTCCAAGCATGAGAATGCGTCGAGTGTTTCCATTCTTCATAATGGTCCTGATGGCAAACACCACAAGACTTAGCTGATATAGAAGTCAACCCTTCTGGAATCTCTTGAAAAGGAACTGTTTTTTCCCAACTGTTTGTTAGTGGTGTTATTTTTTGAGTTTCTTCTTTACTATAATCATCTATAAGCACCGTTTTGTTATCAGAACATTGAAACAACAAAAAAGTTGTAACTGAAAGAACAAGAATATATTTCATACTTTAATAATTGAAGCGACAAAGATACAATAACAAATGTTTTATATTTGTAATAAATATTACTTACATTTTAGTAAAATAATTTGGCAACCAATATTTATTATCTTCGTCTAATTGCTGTCTAGTTTGTCTAGCAAGAAAAAGTCTTTTATGTTTAAAAAAAACATCATATTATTTCTATTACTGTTTTTAGTTGTTGTTCTTTCAACTAAAGGGCAAGACAATGTTTTTCTAAATTCATCTTTTGAAAATACTTCTAGTTGCGTCGCAAACTTAAATCCTTCTCATTCTCAATTTGGAAACGTGATTGACAATTGGTTTAATGTTTTTCCTGATAATGTTTCTACTGCAGACCAATTTGGAAACGGTTTACTTTGTAGTTATGTAGGGTTTAGCTCATTAACAAATACAGTCTCTTCAGTTTCCAATACAGCATCGCATGGTTGTTCTTGGGCAGGAATATACTTGAATTATTACGATCCCTCTTCGTTCGACGATAAGTTTAGAGAATACATTGGACAAGGAGTTGATTTACAAGCAGGAGTTACCTATACTGTAACGTTAGATTTAGCCAAATCAAATCACAGTTCATCTTCAACATTACAAGTCGATTTTGCAATATATGGTTACAATGGTTCTATCCCTGCTAGTAATTTAGATTATTGTATTTTGGGAGCAGATGTTTTAGGAACAGTGAATAGCGCATCAATCAATACAAATTTTCAAAGTTTCACCGTTTCTTTTACGCCAACTCAAAATTATCAAAATATTGTTTTTGGAGGTGCAAGTTGTGGCGTTTCAGCTACTGCAACAGGTTATGTTTTTATCGATAATGTGAGATTGTCGGCGAATAATAATTCAATTTTAAACCCCGTAATAGAATCATTTGGGTCAAATAGTTTTTGTGGTTATAATTGCATTAAAGAAAGTTTTCAATTACTAGGGAATCAACCTCCGAGTGGAGTTAATGTCAATTGGACTCAATCTACCTCCAATCCTGAACAAGTTGTATTTTCGACTCCAAATCAATTTTCAACAGGAATTCAAGGACAAGGACAACATAGTTTTATAGCGGGTGAATATACTTTTTATTATACTTTTTCTAACGGTACAACAACTGCTACAGAAGCGGTAACTGTTTACATTAATGATTTACCCTATATAGCTGCTTTTGGAATAGAAGATGCCTCTAATTTAGATTTTTGCAATGGAACAGACGCTTCTTCTGATGTTGCAAGAGTTCACACGGTTTCAGGAACGCCTACTCTTGCTATGATTGATAATTACTACTTGACAACATGGTGGAGTATGATAAGAGACGATGGAACAGAATGGGTTTTTCCTAATGGATGTAATCCTGGAGATGGTTTAGATGAAGGAGATGTTTTTGTAGGGGCACTGACAGGTGGATGTGGAGCGCACTTATCAGGTTTTACAAATTCAAATGTTGTAGAATTTAACTTTAGAAAACCGCAAGATACTGTTCAGTTTATTTGGCACGTTCAAAAAACAGACGAATGTAATAACGTAATCTTATTAGAAGATACAACAACTTTAATTCACAACGATGTCGATTTTGCTTATTCTACTGGAACATACCCTCTAGACGAATGTTGTGTGGGAGGAAGCATGACGATTGGTCAAAATATTGATGCAGATTATAATGTTCTAAATGGAAATCCTAATTTAACTTTTAATTGGACTTATACTCCCAGTAACGGAGGGCTGACTTTTGCCGATAATACAGTATCAAACAACTTGAATATTATTGGGAATACAGTAGGTTCATATACTGTTAATTTAACTGTTACAGATAATACAACTAATTGTAGCTGGTCTGACCAAGCTGTTGTAAAGGTTTCTAGTTGTAATATTTCTGGAGGAAGCGGATTGAGTTGCAGTCCATTATTCCAACATAATGATTTAGATCCTACTAGCTATGATCCTGATTTAGCATCGGATTATACCCAAAGAATGTTGAGAATGGATGCTCAACCGTCCTATAATATTCTGAATTCAGAGGGGATGAGCAGTTGGTGGAGTATGATTAGAGATGATGGGTCAACATGGACATTCCCAACTGGTTGTGTTGCTTACGATGGATATGATGAAGGAGACGTTTTTTCAGAAACAACCCTAGACCCTTGCGGAAATGTATCGTCTAATTCTCCGTGTTCCAATGATGCAATCTTTTATTTTAGAAATGCCTTAGATACAATTCATTTTATTTGGAATGTAGCAAAATTTAACACACAAACCAATGTCGTCGATACGATTAGAGACACAATCATTGTAAATGTTCATGATGTTGATTTTTCTTATTCTTCTGTTAACGTACCAGGCGGTATTATTCCTTGGGCTACAACTTGTAACGATACTATTTTGATTCATCAACTCATCGATAACGACTTACGTGTTTTAGAGGACAACCCTAACCTTTCTTTTGCTTGGCAAGTTTACGATATAAACGCAGGAATATGGACTGATAATATTAATGCTTCAACTTATTTTGTAGATGGTACGGTTAGCGATTCTGTTTTATTTGTTTCTGATATGGCGCAAGTTTATCCGATTAAACTAACAGTTACCAATAATCTGACAGGATGTACTTGGTTCGATCAATTGTATATTGATCGTGTTTTTCCTATTGAAATTTCTGCGGGAACAGATGTTTTTGAGTGCGTAAGCCAAACAGGAGATTTTTATATTACGGCAAATGCAAGTGCAAACTTTACACAAGGGACACAATCCTTTAGTGATTATTCGAGTTGGTGGAGCGTAATCCTAGACAATGGAAATGAGTTTGTTTTTTCAAACGGATGTGTTCCTTTTGATGGGTATGACAGTGGAAATATATTTACTTATTTACCTAATTCAACGCATTGTGGAGGAACTATTACATCAAGCGAATCTTACGCCTCCAATTGTTTGTTTGGAATGCGATTACCTGCCCAAAATGATTTTATTTGGCATGTCATAGACCCTTGTACCGGCGATGTTATTACAGATACTGTTTCTTTCGGCTTTCAAGCTTTGGATATTGCTAATGCCGGAAATGATACAACCATAAACTGTAGTGTCGTTTCGCTAGAAGGAAATTTATCAACTTTATCTTCGGCAAACTCTGGCTCTTACCAGTGGAGGCAAATAGGAGGTGTTACGACGCTTAATTTATTAAGTCCTACTACAAATATTGCCTATTTCCCAACAACAGGAGTTACTCCTGGTATTTATGATTTTGAATATGCATTAGGTTTTCCTCCTTGTACAACCTACGATACGGTAAGTATTACAGTTAGTAACAATCCTTCTTCCGCAATTATTACAATGACAGCTTCGGAAGATACCATTTGTCCAGGAGAAGAAATTACTTTTACAGCAAGCGGAGGAGTAGATTATCAATTCCTTATCGACGGTGAAATTGTTCGTCCTTTTGCTCCTATCAATACATTTTCATATAATTTATTTACATCCGATCATCAAGTTACTGTTTTGGCAACAGTTGCTCAAAGTTCTTGTATAGAAATACTGAATACTCCAATATTAATTCATGTAGATTCATTACCAACTCCAGAATTTGGAACCGATACAATAATTTTATGCGATGGGGGAGTAGCTAATCTTCAAATCACAAACAGTCAAAATGCAACCTATAATTGGAGTGGTCCAAATGGATTTACTTCTACAAATCAAAATCCAAGTATTCCTAATGTCAGCCTAAATAGCGAAGGGTATTACATAGCGTATTTATCTACCGATTTGTGTCAAGGAGCGTCCGATAGTTTATTCTTGTCAGTAGGAGAAAATTATGAAATAGATCAAATTGTTTTTCTATGTCCAAATGATAGTGCTTTAATAAACGGGGTTTACCAACATACAAGTGGTGTTTTTACAGAATCTTTACAAAGTTCCTCTAGTTGCGATAGCATTATTACAACTACGCTCGTTATTGGAGATACAATAGAGTTGGAAGCTAGTATTTGTAATGGAGATAGTTTGTTTTTGGAAGGAGAATATCAGCATAACAATGGATTGTATTTAGATACTTACGTAAGTGTTGAAGGTTGCGATAGCATAGTCAGAACAGAATTGGTCGTTAATCCCATTCATGCCATAAATCTAGATGTCACTTTATGTATTTCTGATAGTATTTTAATCGATGGAGCCTACCGACATACAGCAGGAACATATTATGATGCTTTTAGCAATATTTACGGTTGCGATAGCATTATGATTTATAATGTAACCGTGGTAGATACTGTTTTTACAACTTATTCTAGTGTAATTTGTCAAGGAGACAGCTTATTAATATTTGGAAATTACGAAACAACAGGAGGAACTTTTACCTTCGATACTGTAAATGTTGTAGGTTGCGACAGTATTGTAACGTACACTTTATCGGTTGAAAATAGTACCACAACAAACCTTTCTGTTTCTATTTGTGACAACGATAGCCTTTTCCTCCAAGGAGAGTATCAAAATATAGTAGGGATTTATAAGGATACGCTTTTCTCAGTGAATGGTTGTGATAGTATTTTGATAACCGATTTAAGCATTGGAATTTCATACGCTTACGAAAAAGATACAGTCATTTGTGAAGGAGATAGTTTATTCTTGGAAGGAAATTATCAGTTTTCAGCAGGGACTTTTTCCGATGTTTTTACTTCCGTGAATGGCTGTGATAGTTCCATTATTACAAACGTAGTTTTAAAGCCTAGTCCTTCAGTTTTGTTCGCCCTAAATATTCAAGAAACAGATATGTACCATGGAGATATTATCACCGAAAATTTATCGACAGGAGCAGAAAATTATTATTGGAATTTTCAAGACGGAAGCGTAAGCCAAGAGTTTGAACCCTTGCACAATTATTCAGATACAGGACACTTTCAAGTATTATTAACAGGTGTTGGAGCCAATGGTTGCGAAAGAGATTATACACAATTAATTATCGTAAAACCTATAGTAAGTATTTATGTACCCAATAGTTTTAGTCCAAATGGTGACGGAGTGAATGACTTGTTTTTCTTTAAAGGATTCGGTATAACAGAAATAAATTTTGAATTTACGGTATTCAATCGTTGGGGAGAACTGATATA
>WFNC01000164.1 GCA_015488785.1 Flavobacteriales bacterium
AGCTATTAGTATCGATAAAATTATTGTCTTTTTCATTTGTTTATTTATGCAATACAACGATTTATGTAAGCGTAGTTGCGGATTTCAAGGCACTTACCTTTCAATTTATCACTAAACTTTGTACAAAGATACTAACTTTGAATTTAGCACAAAACCCGCAATTACGTTTACATTTTGTTATGCTTTGTTTATCTTCTACGTCTTCTAATTGTTTTTGCAAAATCTTCTAAAACAGTTAAATCTTCTAAAAATTCTGATGAGTTTGGTGTTTCCTCTATCAAAGTTCCTGCACTATCGTGTCCTAAAAAATATGTAGAACATTTAGACATATTAGTTTCTAAAAGATTATAATCTTCCGTAGTTAAATCTGTTATTTTAGATAGTTTTTGAGTTTGTATTGCTCTCCCAAATCTTTGTATTACACCATTTAGAAAAACTTCTTCTACAAATCTTTCCCAAGTTTCTCTAAGTTTACCATACATTGGTTTTATCTTCTCTTTATATTTTTCTTCTGTTTCTGTTCTTTCAATTTTTTCTGCTGTTTGATATTCATTTTTTAAAATTCCAATTCTCTTATTTACAGGTAAAGCATCCCAAGGCGGATTACTTGCTGTTATACCTGTTTCAGTTTTCTTTCTTGTAAGGCTTTTTACAGTAATGACACAACTTTTGTTTTTTGAATGTTCTTGTAGCATCATTAGAAAAGTAATGTCGTGTGTGAAAACTATAACTTGTCGTTCCAATGCTTCTTCTACAATTCTCTTAGCGATTTTATTTCGCCACTTGTGGTCTAATGAAGACACTGGATCATCAAATATTATAGCACTTTTATGTTCAGAAATTGATAATTCAGATAGAAATGTTGCAAGAGAAATACATCTATGTTCGCCTTCACTTAAAACATCTTTTAATGATATATTACTTGAATTAGGTTCATTTAATTTTAAATAATGATATTGTTTACCTCTTGCACCTTTTGTTTCTGTTTCAATTTTTATATTATTGAAACCAAGTTTCTTTAATTCTAATTTGAAATTTTGTTTCAAATTTTGATTTACATAACTGCTTGTTAATTCATTACTAAATGTTGTAATTGTTCTTGTTGTACATTTACTTAAACACTTCTTTAGAAGTTTTATTTTTTTTCTTCTATATATTTCCCTTGCTAATTGTGGTTTATAATCAAAAATATTTTTTTCTCCGTTAAGTTGTTTAATCTCTTTTTCTAAAGGTTCTAATGCTTTTTCAATTGTTTGAGTTGATAACTTAATGTTTTTGGCTTCAATATCTTTAATGAGTTGTTGAATAATTATACTGGGATTATTATCAATAATTACATTTTCTATATTATCAACTTTATTCTTTTCATTAAAAACATTCACTAAATCATCTCTTTGTTTTGATAATTGTTCAATGTATTCTATGTGGTTTTTACTAAAGTCTTTTATAATTTCATCTAATTCAAGTATTGTAGGCGTTTGTTCTGTAAAATCAAAAGAAATACTTTCCAAATTTTCTAATTCTAACTCATATTTTTCTAATAAAACATCATATTGTTTTTGAATATCGTTTTTGACAAATTCTTCAAAGTTTAAAAACCTTTGTTTTGCTTCATCATTTAGGTTTTGCAAACATAGAGGACAAGAACTATCGTTTTCAACTTCTGGAAAAATTTCTTGTTGTGTGCTAACAATATAGAATTTTCTTGCACTTTCCCAAAGTTCTTTCCATACATCACTTCCAACACCATCAAGAGGTAAATTTGAAAATGCTTTTTCAGAAGATGCTTTTAATGTTTCTCTAATTGTTAGATAAGAATTTAAAATTGTTTTTAGATTGTTTAAAATCTGTCCTGTTAATTTATCTTCTATAGATGAATATTTTGTTTTAAGAATATTAAACCTTTTCAGTTTATTTAAATTATTTTTTAATGTGATTTTAGGGTCTGTTGCTTTTATTTCAGGAATAAGTTTAGTTAATTCTACAACTCTGTCTGATTTAGTTGCATTCCATTGCCCTTCATTTCTTAAATCATCAAGAGGTGTAGTTGAATTCAAGTTATCTAAAAATACTTTTGCAGAACAACAATCTGAGACTTTAATTATACTTTCAAAATTAAAACGTGCTAATGATGGATGTTGTATGTCTTTATTAAGTTCATTTTCAACGTGCTTTACACAAATTGCAAGTTTTTCAATTATTGATAATCCTTTTGGAATAAAAGCAATTTCATCTTCTTCTTCAATATAGTGATTAGCACTAAAAGTATCAAAAACATCTACATTTTTTAATGTTGAATTATTTATTTGTGAATTTTTAAGTAATACTTTACTAAAGTTTATTTTATCGATAGTATATTCTACTTCTGCTTTTTTATCTTTAGTAGAACTGCCATTGTCAAAAAGGTTTGCATTGATTTGAGGTTTTCTACCTCTTGTGTTACAAGTATGTTTTAAAATACTGACAAAACTTGATTTCCCCGAACCATTATCTCCATAAATGATATTCAAACCATCAAGTTCAAAATCTAAAGGACTTGTTTTTGATAATGCACTAATATTTTCAATATTATCTATTTTTGAAACAAGAATACTTTCGTTACTATCTGTATTTGTAGCAAATGTTTTTAAGTCATCAAAATCAACAGGTGTATATGTTACTTTTGATAAACCATATTTAGTTTTACAAATTTCTTTTAGTTCAGTAATATCAGAGGAAGAAAGAGTATTGTTTCTAATTAACCTATCAATTGCAATTTGCCAAAATTCAGGTTTATTTTCAACCCATTCTATTATATCAGTTAGTATTGGCATATTCTATTTTTCTCAGTTTTTTTTTAATAAAGCATAACGGTCTGTATAAGAATAGTGGCGGTTTTAAGACCACATTTTTTTCAGTTTAGACC
>WFNC01000165.1 GCA_015488785.1 Flavobacteriales bacterium
AAAAATCTATTTTGGCTTTATTTTCCTGAATGTCGTTATACTTTCCAAAACTTTTTTGTTTACAATGGGAAAAATGATGCCATGAGAATGTCTTTTGATGATTTGTTTTGGAAAAGAAGATTTTCTTCTTATATCCACAAAGAAAGTAATGTTTTCGATAGGACTATAGGTCAACCTTATGATGGTATCGATGCTTTATTAGAGTCTGAACGAATTAAAAAAGAAATATTCTTGTTGGAACATGATGTTTGGAATTTCTAAGAATTAAAACATAAAAATATAAAAGCTCACTATTTATTTGGTGAGCTTTTTTTATGAAATATTTATATGCTTATCCGCCTCTTTCCCCAAAGAAAGATAAATTGGAAATTTGGACGTAATTTAAATGGCCTTTAAATGAATATGAATATAGAACAATATGGAAAGTTTAGAGAGATTGGCTAGCTCCGATAGGAGATCCGCCAACCGAACTTAACTTTTATGCCGATCTATGTTTAGATTCATTTTTAGCCTTGTCTTTTTTGCTTCGTTTTTTTGACTAAGAAAAAAATGAAGAGCCTGTCCGGCTTGAGGACATAGAGCAAGTAGAGAAAAAAAGAATTGGTATTTATCCTTTTGGGGAAACAAGCGGATAAACATAAATATTTATTAATATATAGTCATTAACTAGTTTGAATTTTTACTTTTGCAAAACCAAAATTACTTCGTACAATTTAGCTTGTACATATTACAATAAAATATTATGATTTCAGTAAATAAATTATCACTTTTCTTAGGAGGAAGAGAATTATATAAAGATGTTTCTTTTAGAATAACTAAAGTTGATAAAATTGGACTTTCGGGAAAAAATGGAGCAGGTAAATCTACCATGCTCAAATTGATGACAGGTTATTTCAAACCTACCGAAGGAACTATTTCAATTACCAAAGATTTGAGATTGTGTTATTTACCTCAAGAACTTTTTTCTGATTCAGTAAAACCGATAATCGAAGAAGTTAAAACAGCCAATGCTTACATAAAACAAGTTAGCGATCGCTTAGACGAAATCAATCATCAGTTAGAAACTAGAACTGATTACGAATCTGATTCTTTTCTTAACCTGTTAGATGAATTAACTGAGTTAAACGATGCCTTCAATATGCACGGAGGAAATGACGTAGCAGAACAATCAGAGTCAATATTAAAAGGACTTGGATTTTCAGACAAAGATTTGAATCGTCCAATGAATGAATTTAGTGGAGGTTGGCAAATGCGTGTTGAGTTGGCTAAATTATTAGTTCAAACTCCAGATGTTTTACTACTTGATGAACCTACAAATCACTTAGATATTGAATCTATTGATTGGTTAGAAAATTATTTAAGACGTTACCCAGGAGCAGTTTTGCTAATTTCTCACGATAAGCAATTTTTAGATAACATTACGAATCGTACTTTAGAAATTAACAGTGGAAAAGTGTACGATTACAATTGTAACTATTCAACTTATCTAGTAAGAAGAGAAGAAGAGCGTACCTTACAAATGGCAGCTCAAAAAAATCAACAAAGAGAAATTGAACACAAAGAAAAACTAATCGCCAAGTATAAAGCAAAAGCAAGTAAAGCTGCATTTGCTCAAAGTTTGATGAAGCAATTAGACAAAATGGATGTCATAGAAATTGACGAAACAGATGCTTCTAGCCTTCGTTTTAGATTTCCAGAACCAAAACCATCAGGTAAATTAGTCGCTGAAATTACCAATGTAGGAAAAGAATATCCTGATAATAAAATTTTTAAAGGATTGAATTTTAATATTGCAAAAGGAGAAAAAATTGCACTAATTGGTAAAAATGGAGTAGGTAAATCAACATTTATTAAAATGATGGTTCAAGAAACTGTTTTTGATGGAGACATTAAACTAGGTCACAATGTGTCTATTGGTTACTTTGCACAAGATGAAGCTGCAAAACTAGATGTAAATAAAACAGTTTTCGAAACCATTGACGATGTAGCTACAGGTGATGTAAGAAAAAGAATTCGTGAAATATTGGGGTCTTTCCTTTTTCAAGGAGACGAAATAGACAAGAAAGTAAAAGTATTATCAGGAGGAGAAAAAACAAGGTTAGCTTTGTGTAAGCTTTTACTTGAACCTTATAATTTCCTTATTCTCGATGAACCTACAAACCACTTAGATATTATATCTAAAGAAGTCTTAAAAAACGCACTTCAGAATTACACAGGAACACTACTTTTGGTATCTCACGATAGAGATTTCTTAGAAGGATTGAGCGATCGTTTATATTATATAACTGTCTCTTATACACATCTGA